>SGZG01000001.1 GCA_004214185.1 Flavobacteriales bacterium
AAAGAAATAAATGGCACGTTCACTAAAGAAAGGACCTTATGTCCATTATAGTTTGATAAAGAAAGTTCAGAGAAATCTGGATTCAAATAAAAAAACTGTTGTTAAGACATGGTCTAGAGCTTCAATGATTATTCCAGACTTTGTAGGTCAAACAATTGCCGTTCATAACGGACGTCAATTTGTTCCTGTATACATAACTGAAAATATGGTTGGTCATAAGCTTGGAGAATTTTCTCCAACTCGTTCGTTTCGTGGTCATGCTGGAGCTAAAAATAAAAGATAATTTAATTTGCAATGGGATTAAGAAAAAGACAAAGCGCTGAAAAAATTAAGGAAGCAAAGAAAAATGTTGCTTTTGCTAAACTCAATAATTGCCCTACTTCTCCTAGAAAGATGAGATTAGTTGCTGATTCAGTAAGAGGAAAAAAGGTTGACTCGGCTTTAACAATTTTAAAGTTTAGTCAGAAAGAAGCTTCGAATAAATTAGAAAAACTTCTTATGTCTGCTATCTCAAACTGGCAATCAAAAAATGAAGATTCAGATGTCGAGCAAGCTAACTTATTCATCAAGGAAATCAGAGTAGATAGTGCTGGTATGTTAAAGAGATTAAGACCTGCGCCTCAAGGAAGAGCACACAGAATAAGAAAACGTTCAAACCACGTTACATTGATATTAGGTTCACAAAATTCAATAGACAGTTAATATGGGACAAAAAACAAATCCAATAGGAAACAGATTAGGTATAATTAGAGGATGGGAGTCTAATTGGTACGGAGGCAATGATTATGGAGATAAACTTGCTGAAGATCAAAAATTAAGAAATTATGTTTTTGCAAGATTATCAAAAGCAAGTGTTTCAAGAGTTATTATTGAAAGAACATTAAAACTAGTAACCTTAACTATTACTACTGCAAGACCTGGAATTATTATCGGTAAAGCTGGTCAAGAAGTAGATAAATTAAAGGAAGAGTTAAAAAAAATCTCTGGGAAAGAGGTTCAGTTAAATATTATAGAAATCAAACGTCCAGAACTTGAAGCTCAATTAGTTGCTACAAGTATAGCCAGACAAATTGAAAGCAGAATTTCTTATAGAAGAGCTATCAAAATGGCTATTGCTGCTTCAATTCGTATGAATGCTGAGGGTATTAAAGTTCAAATTTCAGGTCGTCTAAATGGTGCTGAAATGGCACGTTCTGAGTCATATAAAGAAGGAAGAATTCCATTATCAACTTTCAGAGCAGATATTGATTATGCTCAAGTTGAAGCTCAAACTACTTATGGAAAATTAGGTATTAAGGTTTGGATTATGAAAGGTGAAGTATATGGTAAAAGAGAATTGTCTCCACTTGTTGGATTAAGTTTAAAGTCTGCAAAGAATAAGGGAGGAAACAAAGGAAGAAAACAAAGAAGAAGATAATTAAATAAAGTATAGATGTTATCACCTAAAAGAACAAAGTTTAGAAAAATGCAAAAAGGCCGAATGAAAGGTCTTTCTCAAAGAGGTCATGTGTTATCAAATGGAATGTTTGGTATAAAATCTTTAGATGCATGTTTCTTAACATCAAGACAAATTGAAGCAGCTAGAATTGCTGCAACTAGATTTATGAAGCGTGAGGGCCAACTTTGGATTAAAATATTTCCAGATAAACCTATAACTAAAAAGCCTCTTGAGGTTAGGATGGGTAAAGGTAAGGGTGCTCCTGAATATTTTGTTGCTGTTGTTAAACCTGGTAGAATAATGTTTGAAGTTGCTGGTGTTCCAATTGAGGTAGCAAAAGAAGCTTTGAGATTAGCTGCTCAAAAATTACCTGTTAAAACAAAATTTATAATTGCTAGAGATTATCAAGCATAAACTTATAACATGAAACAAAAAGAAGTTAAAGAATTATCGATTGACGAATTAAATGAGAAACTTGTTTCTTTTAAAAAAGAACTTTCTGATTTAAAGATGACTCATGCTATTTCACCAATTGAAAATCCTATCCAAATAAAAAATTTGAGAAGAACAATTGCACGAATTAATACAGAATTAACTGTTAGATCAATTCAAGAATAAAACTTTAATAATGGAAAATAGAAACTTAAGAAAAGAAAGAATTGGAATTGTTACAAGTAATAAGATGGAGAAATCTATTGTTGTTTCTGAAGTTAACAAAGTTAAACATCCAATGTATGGAAAGTTCGTTTTAAAGACAAAAAAATATGTTGCACATGATCAAAATAACGAGTGTAATATTGGAGATACAGTAAAAATTATGGAAACAAGACCTCTTAGTAAGTCAAAATGTTGGAGGCTTGTTCAAATATTAGAAAGAGCTAAATAATGGTACAACAAGAATCAAGATTAACTGTTGCTGACAATACTGGTGCTAAAGAAGTGCTTACTATTAGAGTATTAGGAGGAACTAAAAGAAGGTATGCTTCTGTTGGTGATAAAATTGTTATCACAGTAAAGCAATCAACTCCTAATGGAACGGTTAAAAAAGGACAAGTTTCAACTGCTGTAGTAGTAAGAACAAAAAAAGAAGTAAGAAGAAAAGACGGGTCTTATATTAGATTCGATGATAATGCTTGTGTATTGTTAGATGCTGCTGGAGAAATGCGCGGTACTCGTGTATTTGGTCCTGTAGCCAGAGAGCTTAGAGATAAAAAGTTTATGAAAATTGTTTCACTAGCACCTGAAGTTTTATAATTATGATAAAAATTAAATTAAAAACTGGAGATCAAGTAAGAGTTTTATCCGGTGATCACAAAGGATCAGAAGGTAAGATTGTAAAACTATTTAAAGTAAAAAACCTTGCTATTGTAGAGGGAGTGAATATGGTTAAAAAACACAACAAGCCAAGCTCACAAAATCCAAAAGGAGGTATTACTGAACAAGAAGCACCAATTCATATTTCTAATTTATCTCTTTTGACATCAAGTGGTGAAACAACTAGAGTTGGATACAAAACTATTGATGGAAAAAAAAATAGAATATCATTAAAATCTGATGAAATAATTTAATTATGAGTTACCAACCAAGATTAAAAAGAGAATTCAATGAAAGAATAGTTCCTTCCCTTAAGGAAGAATATTCTTATAAGAACATCATGATGGTTCCTAAACTTGAAAAAATTGTTATCAGTAAGGGTGTTGGAGGAGCTGTAGCTGACAAGAAACTTATTGATCACGCAATTGATGAATTGACAACAATCTCGGGTCAAAAGGCTATCGCTACTCTTTCAAAAAAGGATGTTGCAACTTTCAAATTAAGAAAAGGAATGCCAATAGGTGCTAAAGTTACTTTAAGATCAGAAAGAATGTATGAGTTCTTAGATAGACTTATAACAACTGCTCTTCCAAGGGTTCGTGACTTTCAAGGAATTAAAGCATCTGGTTTTGATGGAAGAGGTAATTATAATTTAGGTGTAACAGAACAAATTATTTTTCCAGAAATTGATATAGACAAGGTTAACAAAATTTCTGGAATGGACATTACTTTCGTTACATCAGCAAAAACTGATAAGGAAGCAAAATCATTATTAACTGAACTAGGTTTACCATTTAAAAAGAATTAATTATGGCTAAAGAATCAATGAAGGCCCGTGAGGTCAAAAGAGCTAAAATGTGTGCTAAATATGCTGATAAAAGAAAAGCTTTAAAAAAAGCAGGTGATTATGAAGCTCTTCAAAAATTACCAAAAAACTCATCTCCAGTTAGAGCTCATAATAGATGCAAATTAACTGGAAGACCAAAAGGTTACATGAGACAATTTGGTATTTCAAGAGTTATGTTTAGAGAAATGGCAAATAAAGGTTTAATCCCAGGTGTTAGAAAAGCTAGCTGGTAAATAAATAAATTATTAAAATGAATACAGATCCAATTGCAGATTATTTAACAAGAATAAGAAACGCTAATAGTGCTGGACACAAAGTTGTTTCAATTCCTGCTTCAAATGTAAAGAAAGAAATAACTAAAATATTATTCGATCAGGGATATATTTTAAGCTATAAATTCGAAGACAATACTATTCAAGGAAGTATTAAGATTGCTTTAAAATATAATTCATTTACTAAAGAACCTGTAATAAAAAAACTCGAAAGAGTTAGTAAGCCTGGTTTAAGAAAATATTCAGATTCTGAAAGCTTACCTAGAGTTTTAAATGGCTTAGGAATAGCTATAGTTTCAACATCTAAAGGTCTTATGACTGGAAAAAAAGCAAAACAATCAAACGTAGGGGGAGAAGTCCTTTGTTACGTACATTAAATTTATTCAAATGTCAAGAATAGGAAATAGTCCAATAACGATTCCAGAAGGTGTTTCAGTTGAAATTCAACCAAACTTATTTACTGTTAAAGGTAAGTTAGGTGAACTTTCTCAATCTTACGATTTGGTTTCAATTGAAAAATCTGAAAACACTTTAACATTAAAAAGGGTTAACCAATCCAAAACTGCAAAAGCAAAACATGGGTTGTACAGAGCATTGTTTTACAATATGGTTCAAGGCGTTTCAAATGGATGGTCTAAAGAACTTGAATTAGTTGGAGTTGGTTACAGAGCCAAGAACCAAGGACAGAAATTGGAGTTAGCATTAGGTTTTTCTCATAATATAGTTTTTCAAATTCCTACTGAGGTGAAAGTAGAAACTGTTTCTGAAAAGGGTAAAAACCCTATTATTAAATTAATGTCTTTAGATAAACAATTGGTTGGAGCTATTGCTTCTAAAATAAGAAGTTTTAGAAAACCAGAACCATACAAAGGAAAAGGAGTTAAATATGTTGGTGAGGAAATCCGTAGAAAAGCAGGTAAATCTGCATAAATCTTTACAAAATGAGTATATCAAAAATTAACAAGAGAAATAAAATAAAAAAAAGAATCAGAAAACATGTTTTGGGTTCTGAATCTAGACCTAGACTCTCAGTTTTTAGAAGTAATAAAGAAATTTATGCTCAAATAGTTGATGATACAAGTGGAAAAACATTAGCTTCTGCTTCATCAAGAGACAAGGATATTGCTGATAATACTAAAACTAAAATTGAATTATCGAAATTAGTCGGTCTTTCATTAGGAAATAAAGCTGTAAAAGCTGGAATTGAAAAAATTGGGTTTGATAGAAGTGGATACTTATATCATGGTAGAGTTAAATCATTAGCAGAAGGTGCCAGAGAAGCTGGCCTTAAATTTTAATTTATGAAAAATAATAGAAATGAATTTGTAAAACCTGGAGGTTTAGATCTTAAAGATAGATTAGTAAGTATCCAACGTGTAACCAAGGTAACTAAAGGTGGAAGAGCTTTTGGGTTTACTGCTATTGTTGTTGTTGGTGATGAGAATGGTGTTGTAGGCCATGGTTTAGGTAAGTCTAAGGAAGTTGCTACAGCAATTGCGAAGGCTGTTGAAGATGCTAAAAAAAATCTAGTAAGAATAGCCTTATACAATTCAACACTTCCACACGAGCAAAAAGGAAAGCACTCTGGTGCTAAAGTTTTTATCAAGCCTGCATCTCAAGGTACAGGAGTTATTGCTGGAGGAGCTGTTAGAGCAGTATTGGAATCTTTAGGTGTTCAAGATGTATTATCTAAGTCACAAGGTTCTTCAAATCCCCACAATGTGGTAAAAGCTACTTTTGACGCATTACTTAGATTAAGAAATGCTAACACAGTCGCTCATGAAAGAGGAATTTCATTAGAAAAAGTTTTTAACGGATAATTATGGCAAAGATTAAAATAAAAAAAATCAGAAGCGAAATCAAAAGACCTGGAGATCAAAAGAAAACACTTTTGGCTCTTGGTCTAAAAAAAATAGGACAAGTAGTTGAGCATGAAGATACTCCTAATATTTTAGGAATGATAAATAAAGTGAAACATTTGGTTTCTGTAGTAAAATAATTAGATATGAATTTAAGTAATTTAAAACCAGGAGAAGGTTCAATTCACACTTCTAAAAAAAGAATCGGAAGAGGTCAAGGTTCAGGCAAAGGAGGTACAGCAACCAGAGGTCATAAAGGAGCTAAATCTAGATCAGGATATTCAAAGAAATTAGGATTTGAAGGAGGTCAAATGCCGCTTCAGAGAAGAGTTCCTAAATTTGGTTTTAATAATATAAACAGAAAAGAATACCAAGCCGTTAACTTACAAACCATACAGTTATTAATTGACAATAAGAAGGTTAAAGATTTGATTAATATTCAAACTTTTATTGATAATGGTTTAGCTAGTAAAAATGATCTAATCAAGGTTTTAGGTGATGGTGAAATCAAAACTGCAATAAAAATTACAGCTCACAAATTTTCTAAAAGTGCTCAAGCACAAATTGAAAAGACAGGTGGCGAAGCAATAACATTATAATTTATGTACAGTTTTATAGAGACATTAAAGAATATATGGAAAATCTCAGAATTGAGAGACAGAATATTTATTACCTTATTCTTTCTAGCTATTTACAGATTAGGTGCCCAAGTAGTATTACCTGGAATAGATTCTGTTCAATTAGCTGAACTGTCAAGTAGAACACAGGGTGGTGGGCTTTTAGGTATTTTAAATGCTTTCACCGGAGGAGCTTTTGCAAACGCTTCAGTCTTTGCTCTTGGAATTATGCCATACATTTCTGCATCAATTGTAGTTCAGTTAATGGGTATAGCTGTTCCTTATTTACAAAAGCTTCAGAAAGAAGGAGAAAGTGGAAGAAAAACAATCAATCAAATTACCAGATGGCTAACCATTCTTATTTGTGTTGTGCAAGCTCCAGCATATCTTTATAGTTTAGGTGCTCTTGGTGTTCCAGAAAGTGCTTTTATAATTGGGAAAACACCTGTTTTTGTTATTTCCTCTGTAATAATTTTAGTTACTGGTTGTGTGTTTGCAATGTGGCTTGGTGAAAAAATCACTGATAAAGGAATTGGAAATGGAATATCCCTTTTAATTACTGTAGGTATTATTGCTTCCCTTCCACAGGCCTTTTTCCAAGAATTTACCTCAAGAGTAACTCAAAGTAATGGTGGGGCAATAACAATTTTGATTGAACTTGTTATTTGGGTAGTTGTAATAGGTTTGTGTGTTCTTCTTGTTAAAGCAGTTAGACAAGTCCCTGTCCAATATGCTCGAAGAACTGCTTCTGGTGGTTTTGATAAAAATCAAGCGAGCTCAAGGCAATATATTCCATTAAGACTTAACGCCTCTGGTGTTATGCCAATAATATTTGCTCAAGCAATTATGTTTGCTCCTGTTTCAATTGGTCAGTTATTAGGAAATTCAGCTTTAGGGCAATGGTTACAAACCAATTTCTCAGATATGTTTGGCCTATGGTACAATATATTATTTGGATTTTTGATTATAGTCTTTACATATTTTTACACGGCTATAACAGTTCCAACTAATAAAATGTCAGATGATTTAAAAAGAAGTGGTGGTTTTGTTCCTGGAATCAGACCTGGAAGCGAGACTGCAGATTTTTTAGATAAAATAATGTCTTTAATTACTTTCCCAGGTTCACTTTTTTTAGCTGCTGTTTCAGTACTCCCAGCTATTATAGTACAAATTATGGGTATGCAACAAGGATGGGCATTATTTTATGGAGGAACATCATTATTGATTATGGTTGGTGTTGCAATAGATACTATTCAGCAAATAAACGCATACTTACTAAATCGACATTATGACGGTTTAATGAAAACTGGTAAAAAAAGAAAATTAGCATAATATGGCAAAACAAGCAGCAATAGAACAAGATGGTACTATAATTGAAGCTCTCTCAAATGCAATGTTTAGAGTAGAGTTGGAGAACGGTCATGTTGTTACTGCTCATATTTCTGGAAAAATGCGAATGCATTATATTAAATTATTACCTGGTGATAAAGTTAAATTAGAAATGAGTCCATATGATTTAACTAAAGCCAGAATAACATACAGACATTAAAAATTATGAAAGTAAGAGCATCAATAAAAAAAAGAAGTCCCGAATGCAAGATTGTAAGAAGAAAGGGAAGACTTTATGTAATTAACAAAAAGAATCCTAGATTCAAACAAAGACAAGGATAAATTATGGCAAGAATTTCAGGGGTTGATATACCCAAGCAAAAAAGAGGAGTAATAGCTTTAACCTATATTTTTGGTATAGGAAGATCGAGAGCTAAGAAAATTCTAAAGTTAGCTAACGTTAGCGAAGATAAAAAGGTTTCTGATTGGAACGACGATGATACTGCAAAAGTAAGAGAAGCTGTTGGTGGTTTTAAAATTGAAGGTGAATTAAGATCCGAAAATCAAATAAATATTAAAAGACTTATGGATATTGGATGTTACAGAGGAATACGTCATCGTACTGGACTTCCATTAAGAGGACAAAGAACTAAAAATAATTCTAGAACTAGAAAAGGTAAAAGAAAAACAGTTGCTAATAAAAAGAAAGTAACTAAATAATATTAAATATGGCTAAATCAGTATCCAAAAAAAGAAAAGTAATAGTAGATTCGTTCGGTGAAGCTCACATTAATGCTTCATTTAATAATATTATTATTTCATTAACAAACAAAAAAGGAGAAGTTATTTCTTGGTCATCTGCAGGCAAAATGGGTTTCAGAGGATCTAAGAAAAATACACCTTACGCAGCTCAACTTGCTGCTGAAGAAGCTGTTAAGGTAGCTCACGAAGCAGGAATGAGAAAAGCAAAGGTTTATGTAAAGGGTCCTGGAAATGGAAGAGAATCAGCAATAAGGACTATACATAACAATGGTATAGAAGTTACAGAGATTTTTGATGTAACTCCAATGCCTCATAATGGATGTAGACCACCAAAAAGAAGAAGAGTTTAATTTAAATTTTTGTCGAAGGACAGACCTTAATTCACAAAAATAAAATAATAAAAATATGGCAAGATATACCGGTCCAAGAACCAAAATCGCTCGAAAATTTGGGGAACCAATTTTTGGAGAAGATAAATCTTTTGAAAAGAAAAATTATCCTCCCGGTCAGCATGGAAATAACCGAAGAAGAGGAAAAAAATCAGAGTATGCAATCCAACTCATGGAAAAGCAAAAAGCAAAATTTACTTATGGTATTTTAGAAAGACAGTTTAGAAACTTGTTTAAAAAAGCAAACCAGAGTAAAGGAGTAACTGGTGAAGTATTACTTCAACTGTGCGAATCCAGATTAGATAATATAGTTTATAGATTAGGTATTGCTTCTACTAGAAGCGCAGCAAGACAACTTGTTAGTCACAGACACATCACTGTTAACGGTGATTTGTGTAATATACCCTCAAGAACTATAAAAGCTGGAGAAGTAATTGGAGTTAGAGAAAAATCAAAAACTATAAGTTCAATTGAAAATGCTCTTTCAAATAATTCTTCAGTATACGAATGGATTTCATGGAATAGCGATAGAATGGAAGGTGTTTTCGTTTCCGTTCCAGAAAGAGATCAAATACCAGAAAACATTAAAGAACAATTAATCGTCGAATTATATTCGAAATAAAAACTTATCAATTATGCCAGTATTCAATTTTCAAAAACCAGATAAAGTAATAATGATTGATTCATCTGAATTCGATGGTAAATTCGAGTTTAGACCTCTCGAACCAGGTTATGGATTAACAATAGGAAATGCTCTAAGAAGAGTTTTATTGTCATCTCTAGAAGGTTTTGCATTTACATCAGTAAAAATAGAAAATATTGATCATGAATTCTCTTCACTGCCTGGAGTTGTTGAAGATGTCACAGAAATAGTTTTAAATCTAAAGCAAGTTTGTTTAAAAAGACAAATTGACTCTGTTGACAATGAAAATGTTTCAGTTTCAATCTTAGGTCAAGAACAAATAACTGCGGGTGATTTACAGAAATTTATTTCTGGTTTCCAAGTTTTAAATCCAGATTTAATTATATGTAATCTAGAAAAAAATATTTCTTTAAATTTTGACTTAACTATTGAAAAAGGAAGAGGTTATGTCCCTGCTGAGGAAAATAAAAAATTAGGAGCTCCAATTGGAACTATCTTTATGGATTCGATATTTACTCCAATTAAAAATGTTAAATATTCAATTGAAAATTTCAGAGTTGAACAGAAGACAGATTATGAAAAATTAGTTTTTGAAATTATCACTGATGGGTCAATACATCCTAAGGATGCTTTAACTGAAGGAGCAAAAACTTTAATTCACCATTTCATGTTGTTTTCAGATGAAAGAATTACATTAGAAGCTGACGAAATTGCTCAAACAGAGACCTATGATGAGGAATCACTTCATATGAGACAGTTGTTAAAGACTAGGTTAATTGATATGGATCTTTCTGTTAGAGCATTAAATTGTTTAAAAGCTGCTGAAGTAGATACTCTTGGTGACTTAGTATCATTTAATAAAAGTGACTTAATGAAGTTTAGAAACTTTGGTAAAAAATCCCTAACTGAGCTTGAAGAACTTGTAATTGTAAAGGGACTTAATTTTGGAATGGACTTATCTAAATATAAACTAGATAAAGAATAATAAACATTATGAGACACGGAAAAAAGTTTGCACATTTAGGTAGAAAAACTCCCCATAGAAAATACATGCTTGCTAACATGGCATGTTCTTTAATAGAACACAAGTCTATTAACACTACTGTTGCTAAAGCTAAAGCTCTTAAAAGATACATTGAGCCATTAATAACCAAATCAAAAAATGATTCAACTCATAATAGAAGAATTGTTTTTAGTTATTTGAAAAATAAATACGCTGTTACAGAATTGTTCAGAGATATTTCTGTAAAAATAGCAGATAGGCCTGGTGGTTACACAAGAATTATAAAATTAGGAAACAGATTGGGGGATAACGCTAGTATGGCAATGATTGAATTAGTTGACTATAATACTATTTACAACACAGGAGATTCTAAAAAGAAAACGAGAAGAAGAAGAAAATCAACTAAAAAATCTGAGTCTGTTCAAGTTGAAGAGACTTCACCTGTTGTTGAAGAGGCAGCACCTGTTGTTGAAGAGGCTGCACCTGTTGTTGAAGAGGCTGCACCTGTTGTTGAAGAAACCTCTACTAATGATAGTTCTGAAAATAAGGAAATCGAAACAAAATCAGAAGATTCTGATAAAAAAGAATCTGATTCTTAAAAAAAATAAATTTTTTATAATTTTTTAAATAATATGGGGTAAACTTAATGTTTATCCCTTTTTTTATATTAATTTTGAATTCCAATGAAAACTACCAAAAAATTACAAAAAGCATTTATTCTACTTGAAGATGGTACTACTTTTTTTGGAAAGTCTTTGGGTGTAGAGGGTTCTGCGTTTGGAGAGTTGTGTTTTAACACTGGAATGACAGGTTATCAAGAAATTTTTACAGATCCATCCTATTATGGTCAGTTAATGGTAACCACAAACGCTCATATTGGAAATTACGGAGTTAGTGAAGAAGATATTGAGTCTAAATCTCCAAAAATTGCTGGTTTAATTTGTAAAAATTTTAATCAGAAATTTTCAAGACCTGCTGCTAACGGTTCTCTTCAAAATTTTTTTATTGATCATAAAATAGTTGCGATATCTGATGTTGATACAAGAGCATTGGTATCTCACATTAGAGATAATGGAGCGATGAATGCTGTTATATCAACTAAATTAGATTCAATTGATAATTTAAAATTAGAGCTTAAAGATTTTCCATCAATGGTTGGTTTAGAACTTGCCTCAAAAGTTTCAACAAAAGAACCTTATTATTATGGAAATCCTGATTCTAATATTAAAATTGCTGCCCTTGATTTAGGAATAAAACTAAATATTTTGAGAAATCTTGAAAAAAGAGGTGCATATATAAAAGTTTTTTCATACGATTCAAGTTTTGAAGACTTATCATCTTGGAATCCTGATGGCTATTTTATTTCTAATGGTCCAGGTGATCCTGAACCTTTAAGTTCAGCAATTAATCTTGCAAAGGAAATTCTAAAAGTAAATAAGCCTCTTTTTGGTATATGTCTAGGTCATCAAGTTATTGCACTTGCAAATGGAATTTCAACTTACAAAATGCACAATGGACATAGAGGAATTAACCATCCAGTTTTAAATCTAATTACTGGAAAAGGTGAAATTACATCACAAAATCATGGATTTGCAATTGATAAACAAGAAACAGAATCAAATCCAAACGTTCAAGTAACACACCTTCATTTAAATGACGATACAATCGCTGGGATAAGTATAAAAAATAAAAATTGTTTTTCTGTTCAATATCATCCTGAGGCTAGTCCTGGTCCCCACGATTCAAATTATCTATTTGACCAATTTATTGAACTAATCAAATCTAATATTAATGAGTAAAATAAAAAAAGTAATTGCGAGACAAATTTTTGATTCTCGTGGAAATCCTACAGTTGAAGTAGATGTTATAACTGATGATGGAGTTTTAGGCAGAGCTGCTGTTCCCTCTGGAGCATCAACTGGTGAACATGAAGCTGTAGAGTTAAGAGATGGAGGTCCTAATTATATGGGCAAAGGTGTTTTAAAGGCTGTTTCTAATGTAAATAATATTATATCAAAAGAAGTCATTGGATTATCAGTTTTTGATCAAGAAAAAGTAGATAATTTAATGATTAATATTGATGGCACTCCTAACAAGGCTAATTTAGGCGCAAATGCAATACTTGGTGTGTCATTAGCGTTGGCCAAAGCAGCAAGTAATTCGAAAGGAATTTCTCTTCACAATTATATTTCTAAAAATACTAGTAATACACTTCCTGTTCCAATGATGAATATTATTAATGGAGGTTCTCATTCTGATGCTCCTATAGCTTTTCAGGAATTTATGATAATGCCAGTTGAAGCTGAAAGTTTTACTCACGCTATGCAAATCGGATCTGAAATTTTTCATAATCTAAAGAAAATACTTTCAGAAAGAGGTTTGACAACTTCTGTTGGAGATGAAGGTGGTTTTGCTCCAAAACTTGATGGTACTGAAGATGCCTTAAATACAATTATTAATGCAATTGAAAAAGCAGGTTATGAAGCTGGTAAGCAGGTAATGATTGCTTTGGATTGTGCATCCTCCGAATTTTATGAAAACGGAATGTATGATTATTCAATTTTTGAAGGTTCAGATGGTAAAATCTTAAATTCAAAACAACAGGCAGAATATTTATCAGATTTATCATCACAATATCCAATTATTTCAATTGAGGATGGAATGGATGAAAACGATTGGGACGGTTGGTCACATTTGACAAAGATGTGTGGAGATAGAGTGCAAATAGTTGGAGATGATTTGTTCGTAACGAATGTTGAAAGATTAAGTAATGGAATCAAGAATAATATAGCAAACTCCATTTTAATTAAAGTTAATCAAATAGGTACATTAACTGAAACGATAAATGCTGTAAAAATGGCGCATGAGGCTGGTTTTACTAGTGTAATGTCTCACAGATCCGGAGAAACTGAGGATAACACTATTGCAGATTTAGCAGTTGGATTAGCAACTGGTCAAATCAAAACTGGTTCTGCATCAAGAAGTGATAGAATTGCAAAATATAATCAGTTGTTAAGAATTGAAGAGGAATTAGGTGAAAATGCATTCTATCCTAAGAAAAAAGCTTTTAAGGTTAGTTTTTAAAAACTTTCACTAAATTTAAGATATATCAAATTATGAAAAATAAAGCAACTCTTAGTTTTAATGATAAAGTTCATGATCTAAATTTAATTAGCGGATCTGAAAATGAGGTTGCTTTGGATATTAGTAGGTTAAGACAGGAAGCTAACCTAATAACAATCGATGCAGGATTTAAAAATACAGGTTCATGCCAGAGTGCTATAACATTTCTTGATGGTGAAAATGGAATATTAAGATACAGAGGCTATTCAATTGAAGAATTAGCAAATAATGCAAATTTTTTAGAGGTTGCATATTTATTAATATTTGGTGAACTACCTAATCAAGAACAAGTAGACAAACTTTCAGACGATATTAAAGAAAGGTCAATTATTGATGAAGATTTAAGAATAATTTTAAATAGTTATCCAAAGTCTGCTCACCCAATGGGAATTCTTTCCTCTCTAACTAGTGGACTGGTTGCTTTTGATCCATCTGCTGTAGACATTGATAATGAAGAAGATATGTATGATGCAATTTTAAATCTTCTTGCAAAGATTCCGGTTTTGGTTGCATGGGTATACAGAAGAAGAAAAGGACTTCCGCTTGAATATGGTGATACCTCTTTAGGTTATGTAGAAAACCTAGCTAAAATGATGTTTCAACGTCCAAATAAAGAATATATCCAAAACAAAACTGTTGTTAACGCTTTAAATAAATTGTTGATTTTACATGCTGACCACGAACAAAATTGTTCTACATCAACTGTGAGAATTGTGGGATCTTCACATGCTGGTTTATTTGCATCAATCTCTGCTGGTATCTCTGCATTGTGGGGAAGGTTGCATGGTGGAGCTAATCAGGCTGTTATTGAAATGCTTCAAGCTATTGATAATGATGGAGGTGATACAAAGAAATATATGTCTAAGGCAAAAGATAAATCAGACCCTTTTAGACTAATGGGTTTTGGTCACAGAGTTTATAAAAATTTTGACCCAAGGGCTAAAATAATTAAAATTGCTGCAGATGAAGTTTTAAAGGATTTGGGTATTAACGATCCAATTCTTGAAATAGCTAAAGGTTTAGAAAAAGAAGCATTGGAAGATCAATATTTTGTTGAGAGAAAACTTTACCCTAATGTTGATTTCTATTCAGGAATAATTTACAAAGCACTTGATATTCCAAACGAAATGTTTACCGTAATGTTTGCTTTAGGTAGATTGCCAGGTTGGGTTGCACACTGGAGAGAAATGAGATTACGTAAAGAACCAATCGGAAGACCAAGACAAGTTTATATTGGAGAGACTGAAAGACCTTTTACTGATATTAAATCCAGATAAATTTTAATCATTTGGTTATGGAAATTTTAGTTAGTAGTGAAACTTCTAAACTAAGATCTGTAATTATTGGAATTGCTGATAGTTTAGGTGAAAAACCTGTTCTGAGTGATTTGTACGATCCTAAATCAATTGAAAACTTAAAAAAAGGAACATATCCTACAGAAAAAGATATGATTCAGGAACTGCAAAATTTTGTGAGTATTTTAGAAAAATATGATATCAAAGTTTATAGGCCTGAATTGATAAAAGATTATAACCAGATTTTTTCAAGAGATATTGGTTTTGTAATTGATAATTTTTTTTTCAAATCTAATATTCTTCCTAAAAGAGCCAATGAATTTAATGGTATAACCTCAATATTATCAAAATTTTCATATCAATTTGTATCAATGCCTGAAAATTACCATGTTGAAGGTGGTGACGTTCTTTACCATAAGAATAATATCTTTCTTGGTTATTATGACAAGTATGATTACAAAAATCTGTTTACAGCCAGGACCAATAAATTTGCTGTGGAATTTTTGATTGATTTTTTTCCTGAAAAAAAAGTCAAAGCCTTTCATTTAAATAAATCATTGACTGACCCCAAGAAAAATATATTACACTTAGACTGTTGTTTGCAAATTGTAGGAAAAAATAAGGCAATTATTCATCCAGATGCATTCACATTTAAAAAAGATTATAAATGGCTAGTTGATTTTTTCGGTTCAAAAAATATTTTTGAGATTAATGCTAAAGAAATGTATGATATGACTAGTAACGTCTTGTCTATTAATGATCATACAGTAGTTTCACAACCAAAATTTAATAGACTCAATAGATGGTTAAGAAGTCACAATATCTTTGTTGAGGAAGTTGATTTGACAGAAGTTTCTAAACAAGAAGGACTTTTTAGATGTACATCATTACCTTTGGTTAGATATGACTAGTATTCAATCTATTCTAATGGTTAGACCGTGTGGTTTTAAAACAAATATTCAAACTCTAGATAATAATTTTTTTCAAAATATTTCCAATTTAAATGAAAATGAACTTTTAGAAAAAGCTCAACAGGAATTTGATAATCTTGTTAATAAAATTAGATCAAATGGCATTCCAGTTATTGTTTTTCAAGATGATCAAAAACATGAAACACCTGACTCTTTATTTCCAAATAATTGGATAAGTTTTCATAAAAAAAATACAATTGCTTTATATCCAATGTTTGCAGAAAATAGAAGGTTAGAAAGAAATTTCGAAATCATAAAATTCATTGAAAAAAATGGAGTGATAATTAATAATATTCATGATTATACAGAAGCAGAAAATAATAATGAGTTTTTGGAGGGTACAGGAAGTATGGTTTTAGATCGCATCAACAATAAGGTATATGCTTCAATTTCTAAAAGAACATCAGAGAATTTAGTTGACGAGTTTTGTGAAGACTTTGATTATATGCCAATTATCTTTAAATCATTTCAAAGTCATGATAATAAAAGAAAATTAATTTATCATACAAATGTTATGATGTGTATTGCTGCAAAATACTGTGTAATATGTCTGGACGCAATAGATGATGAAGTAGAAAAAAATAAGGTAATTCAATCTCTAAAGGATGACAAAAAGGAAATAATTAATATTGATAATCAACAATTAAATTCTTTTGCAGGAAATATGATTGAATTAATTTATGATAATAAAAGTTTTTTAATTATGAGTTATTCTGCCTATTCCTCATTATCATCTCAACAAATAAAAAATATTGAAAAGTACTCTCAAATAATTTATTCAGACGTATCTACTATTGAATATTGTGGAGGAGGTAGTGTTAGGTGTATGATTGCAGAAATTTTTAATTAGAAGCTCTTAGTCTCAAAATTTTTTTAAAAAAATCATGTTCGGTTTTTTTGTTAGCATTAACTTTTATAAAAAAGTTATCTATATATATTGAATATTCATTTGCCTTTCCTTTAAAGATTTTCAGCTTATAAAAAGGTACAATTAAGCCATATATTTCTAAAAGTGATTTAAAATGGATTATTATTCCTTTGGGTCTTATCTCAATATTACAATAATTTAAGTTATTATCCAGATTTAATAAATTCTCAATAATTGAATCAGCACTATTAACAATTAGTTTAGAGGATCCTATTCCTCCAATTTTTAGTCTTTGTAAAATAGTGTAAGGTTTTCCTACATAATTATTTATTTCATCGATAATTTTTTGATTATTATATGAAATATTTTTTAACATCTACTATGAAATTATATATTCAAATATAAACGATACGTTAAAATTAAATGTTCATATTATAATTATATTTACTTAAAATTTTTAAATGGAAATAACCACAGTTTTAAAATCTGAATTATCGAAATATTTAAAGCTTAAATATGATATAGATTTTAAAAATTTTGAAATTCAGCAAACAAGAAAAGATTTTGAAGGTGATTTAACTGTCGTTATTTTTCCATTACTCAAATATCTAAAACAAAATCCTGTTAATTTAGGAAATGAACTAGGAACTTTTATTCTAAATAATTCATCTCTCTTTACAGGATTTAATGTCATTCAAGGTTTTTTAAACTTAACTGTTTCGACATCATATTATTTAGACTTTTTAAATAAATGTTTAAATAACGATAATTATGGTTTTCATAAAGTAAGCAAAAATAGTCCACTCTATTTGGTAGAATTTTCATCACCTAATACAAATAAACCTCTTCATTTAGGTCATATAAGAAATATTTTACTTGGTTTTTCAATATCAAAAATTTTAGAAGCCTCTGGAAAAAGAGTTCACAAAACACAAATTATAAACGATAGAGGAATACATATCTGCAAATCCATAGTTGCTTGGCTTAAATATGGAAATAATGAAACTCCAACAAGTTCTAAAGAAAAAGGTGACTTTTTTGTTGGAAAATATTATATACTCTTCGATAAGCAATTTAAAAAAGAAGTAGATGAATTAATATCAAAAGGATATACAAAGATTGAAGCAGAAAAAAATTCTTTAATTTTTTTAGAAGCTAAAGAATTACTTAAAAAATGGGAAGCTGGAGAAGAAGAGGTAATGAATATTTGGAGAACAATGAATGGTTGGGTATATGATGGCTTTGAAAAAACTTATAATGATTTAGGTGTTGACTTTGATTCTTACTATTATGAAAGTGAAACATATTTAATTGGAAAAGAAATTATTAACCATGGATTAAAAAAAGAGATCTTCTTCAGAAAAAAAGATAATTCAGTTTGGATTGATTTAACAAATGACGGTTTAGACGAAAAAATTTTATTAAGGTCTGATGGTACTTCTGTTTATATGACTCAAGATCTAGGTACCGCTTTTATTCGTCATAAAAATAATCCTGACATGAATGGTTTAATTTATACCGTTGGCAACGAACAAGACTATCATTTTAAAGTATTATTTAAAATTTTAAAAAAATTAGGTTTTGACTGGGCTGAAAACCTATTTCATTTGAGTTATGGCATGGTAGACCTTCCCTCTGGAAAGATGAAAAGTAGAGAAGGAACTGTTGTTGATGCTGATGAGTTAACTTTAGAAATGAGTAGCAATGCTTCTAAACTATCAAGCGAGTTAGGTAAATTAGATGGAATGACCTTTGATGAAAAGTTAGTATTAAATAAAACTATTGGATTAGGCGCTTTAAAGTACCATATCCTTAAAGTTGATCCAAAAAAGAGAATTTTATTTGATCCTAAAGATTCTATTGATTTTAATGGAAATACAGGACCTTTTATTCAATATACATATGCAAGAATTCAATCTCTTATTGTAAAATCAAATTTTAAAAAATCAACTATTAATAAAGAAATTGAGCTAAATGATAAAGAAAAAAAATTATTAAAACTAATAATGTTGTATCCAAATATAATTAAGTCTTCAGCAGAAAATCTGAACCCAGCACTAATTGCAAATTATATTTATGATATAGTGAAAACATTTAATTCATATTATCAATCTGTTTCAATATTAAAAATTGAAGATAAATCAGTTCAGAATTTTAGATTAAGTTTAAGTTTTAAGATTGGTTTGATTATAAAATCTTCAATGCGATTATTAGGGATTGAAGTTCCAAATAAAATGTAATAAATAATTATATTTAAAAATATTAGATTATAAATGTTCAATAACTTAACTGAAAAACTAAATTCTGCTTTCAAAGTCCTTAAAGGACAAGGTAAAATTACTGAAATTAATGTTGCTGAAACTTTAAAGGAAGTAAGAAGAGCTCTCCTAGAGGCAGACGTAAATTTTAAAACAGCTAAAGAATTTACTTTAAATGTAAAAAATAAAGCACTTGGTCAAAATGTTTTAACTACCATTAATCCAGGGCAATTGATGGTTAAAATAGTTAAAGATGAATTAACTCAGCTTATGGGTGGTAATTCTGAGGGAATTAATTTATCTAATTCATTGACGATAATTTTAATGTCTGGCCTTCAAGGTTCAGGAAAAACTACATTTTCAGGTAAATTATCAAATTTCTTAAAAAATAAAAAAGGTAAGAATCCATTATTAGTTGCATGCGATGTTTACAGACCAGCTGCAATAGAACAATTAAAGGTAATTGGAGACCAACTTAATATTGAAGTATATTTTGATGAAGATGAAAAAAACCCTGTCAAAATTGCTAAAGATTCAATAAAACACGCAAAGAAAAATGGAAACAATTTAGTAGTTCTTGATACTGCGGGTAGATTAGCAGTTGACAAACAAATGATGGATGAAATCAAAGATATTCATGATGCAGTTAGTCCTCATGAAACTTTGTTTGTTGTTGACTCAATGACTGGTCAGGACGCAGTTAATACTGCTAAAGCATTTAATGACATTTTAAATTTCGAAGGGGTTATTTTAACAAAACTTGATGGTGATACAAGAGGAGGAGCTGCATTATCTATAAAATCTGTAGTTAATAAACCAATTAAATTTATAGGTACAGGAGAAAAAATGGATGCTATTGATGTTTTCTATCCAGAAAGAATGGCTGATAGAATTCTTGGGATGGGTGACATAGTGTCTTTAGTTGAAAAAGCTCAAGATGTTTACGACGAAAAGCAGGCACGTATTTTAAGTAAAAAAATTGCTAAAAGTCAATTTGGATTAGATGATTTTTTAGAACAAATAAAAAAAATAAAACAAATGGGTGATATAAAAGATATGGTTAATATGATTCCGGGTGCTAGTAAAGCTATGGGAGATACGGAAATTGATAATGATTCTTTTAAACACATTGAAGCTTTGATTTATTCAATGACCCCTAAGGAAAGATCTAATCCAAAAATAATAGATGTTAGTAGAAAAAAAAGAATTTCAAAAGGGAGTGGACTTGACGTACAAGAGTTGAATAAACTTTTAAAACAATTTGAACAAATGTCTAAAATGATGAAAATGATGCAAGGTGGAGGAGCAAGTAGAATGATGCAAATGATGAAAGGAATGAAATAATTAAAAATAAATTCTATGGAAATAATAGATGGAAAAAAAATTTCTAATCAAATAAAAGAAGAAATTAAAGTTGAGGTTGACTCACTAAAAGCCTTAGGAAAAAAAATTCCTCACCTTGCAGCTGTAATTGTTGGAGAAGATGGTGCTAGTCTAACATACGTAGGTAGTAAAGTTCGCTCTTGCAAACAAGTTGGTTTTAATTCCACTTTAGTTAAACTTGCTGAATCTATTACTGAAAATGAATTACTTGATGAAATTTATAAATTAAACAATAATGATTCAATTGACGGATTTATTGTTCAACTTCCATTACCTAAACATATAGATGAACAAAAAATCTTATTAGCAATAGACCCAAATAAAGATGTTGATGGTTTCCATCCAACAAATTTCGGAAAAATGGCTCTAAATATGAGAACATTTATTCCTGCAACACCATATGGAATCATTGAACTAATAAAAAGATACGGTATTGAAACCTCAGGAAAACATACAGTTGTAATTGGAAGAAGTCATATTGTTGGACGTCCCATAAGCATATTAATGAATAATAAAGGTCAGGGAGGTGACTCTACAGTTACTGTGGTTCACAGTAAAACAAAAAATATTGAATTTTATACTAAAAATGCTGATATATTAGTTTCTGCTTTGGGAATTCCAGAGTATGTCAAGGAACACATGGTTAAAAATAATGTGGTTATTATTGACGTTGGTATAACAAGAGTTAAAGATCACAAAACTGAAAAGGGTTATGTGATAAAGGGTGATGTAGATTTTGACTCAGTTTCTAAAAAGGCTAGTTATATCACGCCAGTTCCTGGTGGTGTTGGTCCGATGACTATAGCAATGTTACTGAAAAATACTTTATTGTCAGTAGGTATGAGATCATAGCTATTTTGCAAAGATTTCATCAGGATTTTTAAAGGATTTAAATTCCAATGCATTTCCTGAAGGGTCTTTAAAAAACATAGTAAACTGTTCTCCTTTTAAACCTTTGAATCTTATATATGGCTCAATTATAAAATTAATATTCTTATTTTTTAGTTTTTCAGAAAAGGTTTTAAAAGTATCCCATTCTAAAACAATTCCAAAGTGAGGGATTGGAACATTTTTACCATCAACTGGATTAACTTTTAATTCTTTTATGTTCTCATCAAAATGTATTACAAGTTGATGTCCAAAGAAATTAAAATCTACCCAGTGATCACTACTTCTACCTTCCTCACATCCAAGTACGTCTCTATAGAAAGTTCTGTTCTTTTCAAGATTATTCACTGGAATTGCTAAATGAAATGGAGATAATTTTAACATAATTAGATTTTTAATTCCAACCAATCATAAATCTTTTAATTTTACTTTCAGATGGAATATTGATTTTTTTAATATTATTTTCTGTACCTAATCTTAGATCAATCGGAAGATTATTTTTATCAATAATAAAATATGCATCTATTTCATCAACATAAATTATTAAATTATTAATCGTGTTTTGAATTGAATTTATTTTGTGATGTTTATCAATCTCACCAAAAGTACTTTTAGAATTTATTCCTTTACTAGTTTTAAATTTTTCACTGATTATTTCTATTGTTTCAATAGGTTCCTCTGGGTCATGTTGATTTCTAGGAGTTAATGTCAACAAGTGCTCACTTTCAGAATTATAGATTAGATATTTGTCATCACCCGAAAACATGTAATCTCCTTCACCTATTCTTCTAACAATTGAATCGTTATTGTATATTGAATCTAACTGATTAACCTTATTTTCTTTAATTAGTTTACCAATTTTTCCTTTATCAATTTTATACTGATTTTGTGTACATCCAATTACAATTATTGAAAAAAAAAGTAAAAATTTTCTCATTAAGTATTAAACTTTGTTAAATGTAGTAATTAGTTTTAAATACATATATATTTGCTCTGTGAATTTTAAATTTGATCAAAAAAAAATTAGTTTAGGATTAGAACTTCCATTAATGGAAGCGTTTTATACAATTCAAGGAGAGGGTTTTCACAAAGGGTCAGCAGCTTATTTTATTAGAATAGGAGGTTGTGATGTAGGTTGTCATTGGTGTGATGTTAAAGAAAGTTGGAATCCATTAATTCATCCAACTACTGAAATATCAAAAATTTCAAGTGATGCTAAACAAAAATCAGATATCATTGTTATTACCGGTGGTGAACCTTTAATTTATAATATGGGGCCACTAACTAATTTATTGATCAATAATAAAATGAAAACTCACTTGGAAACATCAGGAGCTTATCCTTTAAGTGGTAAATGGAATTGGATATGTTTGAGCCCAAAAAAAAATAAACTTCCTCTTGAGGGAATTTATTCTAAAGCTAATGAATTAAAGATAATTGTCTTTAATTTAGATGATTTAAAGTTTGCTGAAGATCAAAGCATGAAAGTAAATAAAAATTGTTTATTGTATCTTCAGCCTGAATGGAGTAAACGAGATAAAATAATGCCAATTATTGTTGACTACGCAATGAAAAATCCGAAATGGAGAGTTTCATTACAAACACACAAATATTTAAATATTCCATAGCTTAATAAAGTAAATATTTTGATCTTACTTTTTTAAATTTTTGAATATCTTCTTTCCAACTAAGTTTAATTTCTTTCTCTGTTTTTCCTTCTTTTATCTGTTTTCTCAGCTCATAATTACCAGCAAGTCTATCAAATCCCTTACTAAAAAATTCTTCTTTGTTATTAGTAACATTATATGCTTCTAGAATCCATTTAAGGTTTATTTGACTTAATCTTTTTGTATTTTTTAAGTCAATACCAAAGCATTTTACGTCTTTGTGTTTTGGAAATTTGGCTCCGGGCATTGATACTGGAGTAAAACTAAAATTGTACTGTTTCCAGTCAGGATTTCCAATTATTTGAAATTGAGAATTGGTTCCTCTGCCAATGCTCACATTGGTTCCCTCAAATAAACATAAACTAGGGTATAAATTAATTGATTTTGTATTGGGTAAATTTGGTGATGGCTTCAACGGAGTATTGTATACAATCTTTCTATCATAATTCTTCATTTTTATAATCTTTAAATCACAACTTAATTTATTATCTAACCATCCTTGTCCGTTTATCATTAAAGCATATTCACCAATTGTCATCCCGTGTACAATTGGAATGGGATGCATTCCAACAAAACTTTTTAATTCAGTTTCCCTAATTGGTCCATCGACGTAATGACCATTTGGATTTGGCCTGTCAAGAACAATTAATTTTATATTGTTCTCTGCAGCCGCCTCCATCACATAATGAAGAGTTGAAATATAGGTATAGAATCTAGTTCCAACATCTTGAATGTCAAAAACTAAAATATTTAATCCCTTAAGCTGTTCAGTATTTGGTTTTCGGTTACTACCATACAATGAAATTATTTCTAGTCCAGTTTTTTCATCAATATTATTGCCTATCTTTTCACCTGCGTCTGCATTTCCTCTAAAACCATGCTCGGGAGAAAATATTTTTTTTACATCAATGTTTGTTGAAAGAAGAGAATCAACTAAATGAATGTATTTTCCCTTGTTATAAATCAAAGAGGTATGATTTCCAACAATTCCAACCTTTTTCCCAATCAAATCATCTAAATATAGTTCCGTTCTGTTAGCTCCTAAAAAATTTTCATTAAAAGATTGAGAAAAACAAAAATTACTATTAAAAATAAGTATTAAAAAAAAAGTACTTTTATAGAGTAATAAATTTAATTTCATATTATGAAGTTTGAAACTTATATGGCATCTAGATTCAGAAAATCTAGCTCATATAAAAATACCGTTTCCTCCCCAATAATAAAAATATCAGTTCTTTCAATTTCGATTGGTATAATTATGATGATTATATCAATATCATCAAGTGTAGGTCTGCAAAAAACAATTAAATCTAAAGTTTCTTCTTTTTTTGGTGATATTTCTATTTCTAATTTTCAAAATATTTCCTCCGAATCTTCGATTGAACCAATTGATTTTTCAATAAATCATAAAGATTTGATAGATAATAATAAAATTTATCACATACAAAAAGTTGCTTATAAATCTGGATTAATAATTAATAATGATAGTTTTGAGGGTGTTGTTCTAAAAGGAATATCCACAGATTTTAATTGGGAACATTTTTCTAAATACATAACAAAGGGTAGCATTCTTAATATTTCTGATTCGATTTCAAATGAAGTTATTATATCAGAAAATTTATCAAATAAATTAGATATTAATTTACATGAAAAATTTAAAGCTACCTTTTTTAAGCAAAATTCTTTATCTACACCAAATCAAAGAATTTTTAAAGTTGCAGGCATCTATGAATCTGGATTAATAGAATTTGATGAGATTTACTTTTTTGGAGATATCAAACATATACAAAAAATGAATAGATGGAAGAATAATCAAGTCGGAAATATTGAGCTTTTTCTTCAAGATCAATCAGATATCAAAAAAGTTTCTACTTTGTTGTATGAAGAAACTAGTTCACAAATAAGTGTAATTTCTATTTTAGAAAAATTCCCAGAAATATTTAATTGGATCGCTCTGTTTGATATTAATGTGCTACTGATAATAATTATAATGATTTTAGTTGGTGGAATAAATATGATTACTGCTTTACTGGTTACAGTTTTGGAAAAAACTCAAATAGTTGGAATTTTAAAAACTTTAGGAAGTTCAAATAAAAGTATAAAAACCATCTTTTTAATTAATGGAGTTTATTTGATTTCTATTGGTTTAGTAATTGGAAATTTTATTGCAATTGGACTAATTCAGCTTCAAAATTATACTGGACTTATAAAATTAGATCCAAATACCTATTATGTTACAGAACTTCCATTCGATTTTGACCTAATTTCTATAATTATTTTAAATATCTCAGTATTGTTTTTTTGTTTTTTAATGCTAATTGTCCCATCATTTATTATTAGTAAAATTTCCCCCTCAGAATCAATTAAAATAAAATAATTTGAAATATATAATGAATCGTTATATCGTTACATTTGCATTTTACTATGAAATATTGCAATAATATATTAGAAACAATTGGTAATACTCCTTTGGTCAAACTAAATAAAATTACTAAAGAAGTTGAGGCACTAGTTTTAGCAAAAATTGAATATTTTAATCCTGGTAATTCTATTAAAGATAGAATGGCTCTTAAAATGATTGAAGATGCGGAAAAAGATGGGAGATTAAAAAAGGGTTACACAATTGTTGAAGGAACTTCAGGAAATACTGGGATGGGATTAGCTCTTGCTGCCATAGTCAAAGGATATAAATTAATTTGTGTATCAACAGATAAACAGTCAAAAGAAAAATTTGATGTACTTAGAGCTGTTGGAGCAAAGGTAATAGTTTGTCCAACGAATGTAAATCCTGAAGACCCAAGATCTTATTATTCGACTTCTAAAAGAATAGGTAAGGAGACCCCAAATTCATGGTATGTTAATCAATATGATAATCCTTCAAATTCATTAGCTCATTACGAAACCACAGGACCAGAGATTTGGGATCAAACCGATGGAAAAATTACTCATTTTGTTGTCGGAGTAGGTACTGGTGGAACAATTTCAGGTGTTGCTAAATTTTTAAAAGAAAAAAATCCAAGTATTAAAATATGGGGAATTGATACTTATGGTTCAGTTTTCAAAAAATATCACGAAACAGGCATTTTCGATGAAAAAGAAATTTATCCTTACATTACTGAGGGAATTGGAGAGGATATCCTTCCAAAAAATGTGGATTTTCAATTAATAGATGGATTTGAAAAGGTCACAGATGAGAATGCAGCCATATATACTAGAAAATTGGCAAAAGAAGAAGGTATCTTTGCAGGCAATTCATGTGGAGCAGCAATTAAAGGATTACTTCAATTAAAAAAAGAATTTAATAAAAACGATGTTGTTGTTGTTTTATTGCATGATTCAGGAAGTAGATATATTGGCAAAATATATAATGACGATTGGATGAAAAAAAATAATTTTAGTTTAGAGTAGATTTAATTAAAAACTTCACTTGGGAAAACAACCACACTTTCTTGATTGTTTTTTCCAATACTCGACACCCCAAAAAAATAATTATCAATTACAACGCCCTCCAATGTGTGACTGTCAACGTTACCTACAAATTTGCTTTTATCCCAGTGAGGTGATGTAGTTTCTCTCCAATATATTTTGTAACCTTTAATACTAGAATCATTAGATTTTTTCCACTTTAAGGTTGTCGATGGTTTCACAGCTCCCCCAATTTTTACATTTTTGGGTTCTTTTGGACTCCAACCAAGACTTGCTAAATTTATTGCATTAACTGCAGTAAGTTTTTTTGCATAATCAAAATCAACTCCGCTAATAACATCACCATAATTGATGCCATTTTCAATTCTTAAATCTTGATGCTGACGATTATAATTTTCATGAGCTTCCATAATTCTTACTCCGGCATAACCTAAATCGTTAAAAGGTCTATGGTGACCTCCTCTTCCAAATCTATCTAGTCTGTAAATCATCATTGGATTCATTTCAGGCATGTATTTAGTAACATTTTTGTAAATATATCTTGCTAATTGTCTAGAGTTTCCGTCAACTTCTCCTCCATAAAATCTTCTTCTTTTTATTGAAACATCTGACTCATTTGCAGGTGTTGGTTCTGAAAAAATTCTGAAAGTCAAATTGTCAATGACACCATCAACTCCTTCAATATTTCCTATCATATCGTTGTTCAAAATTCCAATAATTTCCCAATTATTTTTCATTGCATAATTAGCCAATCCTGCTCCTCCAAACAATCCTTGCTCTTCACCGGAAAGCCCAACATAGATTATACTATTTTCAAATTTGTATTTACTTAAAACCCTGGCAGCTTCTATAGTTCCTGCCATACCAGATGCATTGTCGTTAGCTCCAGGTGAAGCTGAAATGAAGTCGTTAGGATCACTTACTCTACTGTCAATATCACCACTCATAATTACAAATCTGTTGGGATATTTTGTTCCTCTTTGAATTGCAACAACATTGTTTATCCAAACATCTTTTACAAGTCGTCTTTTATTTTTTTTAAAAAAGTTATTTTGATAAAATACTTCTAAACAATTATTACATTCTGATGATATTTCTTCAAAACTTTTTTTTATCCATCTTCTTGCCGCTCCAATTCCTGTTTTGTTGGAAATGGTATCGCTTAATGTATGTCTAGTTCCAAAGGAGACTAATTTGTTTATGCTTTGTTCAATTCTTTCTGCTGATACGCTTTCAATTATTTGATAAAAGTCTCTTTCACTTTGAGAAAAAGATAAATTACAAACAAAAAAAATAGTTATGATTTTTATAAAATTCATACCTAAATTTAAACTAAAATTTAAAATTATTTAAAAACAATATTTGTTTTCTTCCTTCAATTTATCAGAAATTTTATTTTTAAGCTCTATTACATTTGGAAATTCATAATATTTCGTAAATCTTTTTAATCCCATTAAAAGACCTTTTTGTTCATCGCCTTCTGAAGATGAAATAATAACTTGTTTGGCTTTAGACTGAATAGTATCAACAGCTTGATATAAATACAGTTTCGTCATATAAATTTGATATTTCTGATTTTCTTCTCCGAAACGATTACAATTTTTCTCAGTTCTAAGTAATGCGGATTCAATCATGTAAATTTCAATTAAAACATCTGCAACACTCAACAACATTTGTTGATGTTCTTCTAACTTTTCGCCATATTTCTGAATTCCTGCTCCTGCAAGCATTAAGAAAACTTTCTTTAAATTTTTAATAATAAGTTTCTCTTGAGAAAATAGTTCTGTCAAATCTGGAACTTCAAAGGATGGTATTTCCATTAATTCATTAGCAACATTAGTTGCTGGAGTTATAATGTCTAGATGACCCTTCATTGCCTTTTTTATTAACATTCCAACGCTTAGCATTCTGTTTATTTCATTTGTCCCCTCGTAAATTCTTCCAATTCTACAATCCCTCCAGGCACCTTCCATTGGAGTTTCTGCTGAGAATCCCATTCCTCCAAAAACTTGTATTCCTTCATCAGCGATATTTTGCATGTCTTCACTAACAGCAACTTTTAAAATAGAGCATTCAATTACATATTCTTCAACACCCTTTAACTCAGCATCTTGAAAGCTATTTCCACTTTCATGTCTTATTTTAATCCTATCCTCTATATCTTTTGCTGCTCTGTATGTTGCAGACTCTCCAACATATGTTTCAGTAGCCATTTGAGCAAGTTTTTCTTTTATTGCTTCAAAGTCAATAATATTAGTTTTGAACTGAACTCTTTCATTGGCATATTGAACTGCAGCAGTTGTAACTCTTTTCATTGCATCTAAACATGCAACGGCAAGTTTAATTCTTCCAACATTTAAAGAATTCATCGCGATTTTAAAACCACTTCCTCTTTCAGAAAGCATATTTTCAACCGGCACTTTGGTTTCATTGAAGAATACCTGTCTTGTTGAAGAAGAATGAATTCCAAGTTTTTTTTCTTCTTCACCAAGAGTTATTCCATTTTCTGGTTCGTTTGGTACAATGAATCCAGTGATGTTTTTATCATTTTCTATTCTTGCAAATACTATGAAGAGTTTTGCGAATCCAGCATTAGAAATCCACATTTTTTGTCCAGTAATATTATAAAATTTACCATCTTCAGAAAGTACAGCTTTTGTTTTTCCACTGTTAGCATCAGAACCAGCAGTTGGTTCTGTAAGGCAGTATGACCCAAACATTTCACCAGAAGCTAGTTTTGGAACATATTTTTTCTTTTGCTCATCATTTCCATAAAGAACAATTGGCATAGTTCCAATTCCGGTATGAGCACCAAATGCTGTTGATAATGAACCTACTGCTCCTGAAATCGTTTCACAAACTAACATTGTTGAAACAAATCCCATTCCCATACCACCATATTCAGTTGGGACTGCAACGCTTAAAAAACCAAGATCTCCAGCTTTTTTCATAACCTCTTCAGTGAGTTTATAATCTTTATTTTCAAATCTTTCTCTGTGCGGTAAAACTTCTTTTTCAATAAAATCATGAACAGCCTGTTTCATCATAAGCTGTTCTTCATTGAAATCTTCAGGTGTAAAAACATTATTGTAATTTGTTTCTTTGATTATAAACTCCCCACCTCTAGTTATATTTTTTTCTTCCATTGTAATTAATTTAAAAATTCATATATGCCAGCAGCACCCTGTCCAGTTCCAACACACATAGTCACCATTCCATACTTAGATTTTCTTTCTTTCATTTCATTAAACAATTGAACTGAGAGTTTTGCTCCAGAACAACCTAACGGATGACCTAATGCTATTGCACCCCCATTAACATTTACTATTTCATTATTCAAATTTAATTCTCTTATAACTGCTAAAGACTGAGATGAAAATGCTTCATTAAGTTCAATTAAATCAATATCATTAATTTTCATATTAGATTGTTTTAAAACTTTTGGAATTGCTTTAACTGGTCCAATCCCCATAATTTTTGGAGCCACACCAGCAACTGCGTAATTTACAAGTCTAGCAATTGGTTCTAAATTTAATTCTTTTACCATTTTTTCACTCATGATCAAAACAAAAGCAGCGCCATCACTCATTTGAGATGAGTTTCCAGCTGTCACACTTCCCCCCATTGAAAATACTGGTCTCAATTTGTTTAGTACTTTTAAGTTAGTGTCTTTTCTAGGTCCTTCATCTGTATCAACTGTATATTCTCTTGATAGTTTTTTTCCATTTTCGTCCAAATAAGTTTCTTTGACTTTAATGGGGACTATTTGAGATTTGAATTTACCCTTAGAAATTGCCTCTACAGCTTTTAAATGAGAATTTAGTGCAAATTCATCTTGATCGTTTCTGTTTATATTGAATTGTTGTGCAACCTGTTCTGCAGTTAACCCCATTCCCCAATAATAATCTTCTTTTCCTTCTTTGGCTATTCCGTAGTCGGGTACAGGTTTATACCCACCCATAGGTATAAAGCTCATACTTTCCACTCCTCCAGCTATTATACATTCAGCCATACCAGATTTAATTTTGGCTGATGCCATAGCAATAGTTTCAAGACCAGATGCACAATATCTGTTTACAGTAACTCCTGGAACATCCTCAACATTTAAGCCCATTAAAGATATTACCCTTCCAATATTGAGACCTTGTTCTGCCTCTGGTGTGGCGTTTCCTACAATTACATCATCTATTCTAGTTTTATCTAGTTCTGGAACCTCACTTACCATGTGGTTAATAGTTTCAGAAGCTAACTCGTCTGGTCTTTTAAACCTAAATAAGCCTTTTGGTGCTTTTCCTACAGCAGTTCTGTAAGCTTTTACTATATATGCTTCTTTCATAATTTAATTTCTTAAAGGTTTTCCTGTTTTCAATATGTGTTGAATTCTCTCTAACGTTTTTCTCTCAGAACATAAAGAAAGAAATGCTTCTCTTTCTAAATCTAGAAGATATTGCTCATCAACAAGAGTGGCTTGAGATAAATCACCACCACTGATTACGTATGCTATTTTGTTAGCTATTTTTTGATCATGATTTGAAATATATTTTCCAGCTTTCATAGTATCACTTCCAACCATAAACATTCCTAGAGCTTGTTTTCCAAGTACTTTTATGTTTTTCTCTCGACAAGGAGGTAAATACCCATAGTCGGACATTAGTATAGCCTGTTTTTTTGCTATTGAGATTTGATGGTTTTTGTTCATGATGATAGTATCATTGTTTGGTTCTAAATATCCTAAGTCAATAGCTTCATATGCAGAGGTTGATGTTTTTGCCATCCCAATGTTTAAAAAGTATTCTTGTAATACATTTAATTCCACATCATTTTTACTAAATTTCTTAGATGCTCTTAGAGCCATTTCTTTACATCCACCTCCTCCGGGTATTAGTCCTGCACCAACTTCAACCAATCCAATATAGCTTTCGCTGTAAACAACTGCTTTGTCGCAATGCATCGTAACTTCACATCCACCACCCAATGTAAGACCATGTGGTGCTGCAATAACTGGAACACTAGAGTACCTCAATTTCATCATGCTATCTTGAAAAAACTTAATAGCTAAATTTATCTCATCATATTCCTGTTCTGCTGAAGCCATAAAAATTGCACCAAGATTTGCACCAGCAGAAAAATGCGAACCTTCATTACCAATAACAATTCCTTTGAAATTTTTCTCTGCTAAATCGACAGCTTTATTAATTCCTATTAAAACACCTTGACCAAGGGTATTCATTTTGGTTCTAAATTCTAGATTAATTATTCCATCACCTAAATCTTTTACAACAGAATCTGAGTTTTCCCAAACAATATGTTTCTTTTCAATATTATTTAAAATAATTAACGAATCCTGACCAGGTTTTTTTACAAATGATTTGGATTTTAAGTCATAATAGTGAATCACTCCACTCACAATTTTGTAAAAACTATTGTGACCATTTTTGATCATTTCACTAATCCAAGAAGCAGGTTTGTATCCACAACCTTTCATTATTTCAACTCCTTTTTCTAGACCAATAGAATCCCAAATTTGAAACGGTCCATTTTTCCAACCAAACCCAGCCCTTAAAGCATCATCAATTCTGTATAATTCATCAGAAATTTCAGGAATTCTATTTTGGATGTAAGAAAACGTAGTTCCAAAATTAAATCTATAAAATTCACCTGCTTTATCTTTGCCTTCAATCAAAACAGGAAATCTATCAATCACTTTGCTGATTTTTTTAGCTTTTCCAACAGTTTCAAATGAAACCTTTTTTACTGGAGAATATTCAAGAGTTTTTAAATCAAGTGATAGTATTGTAGATTTTCCTTTATCGTCTTTAATTCTTTTGTAAAAACCTCCATCTGTTTTTGATCCTAGCCAATTCTTTTCAAGCATTGTATCAATATATTCCGGTAATTTGAATGTATCTCTGAATTCATCGTGAGGACAATTTTCATATATACCATTTGCTACATTAGCTGTAGTGTCAAGTCCGACAATATCACTCGTTCTAAAAGTTGCTGACTTAGGACTTCCAATTATAGGACCAGTCAAATTATCGATTTCTTCTACACTCAAACCTAATTTTTCAACGTTGTTAAGAATATTTACCATAGCAAAAGTTCCAATTCTGTTGCCAATAAATCCTGGTGTGTCTTTTGCTAATACAAAATCTTTACCAAGAAATCTTTCCCCAAAATCATTCAAAAAATCTATAATTTCAGGTTTGCAGTCAGGCCCCGGAATAACTTCAAAAAGTTTCAAATACCTAGGAGGATTGAAAAAGTGAGTTACAGCAAAATTTTGTCTAAAATCTTCAGATCTTCCTTCATTCATTTGTTTAATTGGAATTCCGGAGGTGTTTGAAGTTACTAGTGTCCCTGGTGTTCTATATTTTTCAATTTGATCAAATACAATTTGTTTAATTTTAAGTTTTTCAGTTACAACTTCAATAATCCAGTCTGCTTTGTTAATTTCACTAATGTCATCGTTTAAATTACCAATCTTAATTCTACTTGAAAAGTTTTTATGATATAGTGGAGAGGGTTTTGATTTTATACACCTTTGAAACATTTCAGTGACAATTCTGTTTTTAACTTTTTTATCATCGAGCGTTAATCCAAGATGTTTTTCTTTTTCATTTAATTCACTAGGTGCTATATCTAGTAATAAAACATTAATTCCAATATTTGCAAAATGACATGCAATTCCAGAGCCCATAACACCAGATCCAATTATTGCAATACGATTTATATTTTTTTTCATTATTTATAATTTTTTAAAAATTAAAAATTTTTTTTGATGATATTATACCATTAATTTTTTCGATTGTATTGTAAAAATTTTCAAGAGAATCTTCACCAATTTCATTTTTTATCACTTGGTTAAACTTTAAAACAGCAACTTTTGATGCATCTCTGTTTACTTTACCCATGTCAGTTAAATGAATTAAAACACTTCTTCCGTCATCAGGGTTTGGTTTTCTAAAAATCAATTTTTTCTCTTCTAAGGTTTTTAATGTTCTGGATAGACTAGTTGCTTCCATTCCCATTTTTGGTCCAAGTGCTGTTGAAGGCGTTCCTTTTTTAGGATCTATACTCAAAAGTGCAAATCCAGTTGCCATAGTAGAATTGTATTTTGAAGCTTCCTCATTGTACATTCTCGCTATGGCTTGCCATGTGGCCCTTAGTAAGTGATCAATAGTTTTTTTCTCCATCAATCTCAAATTTAATAAAAAAATACTATGCACGCATAGTATTTATTGAATTTTTTAAATTCTATTGTTTAGCCAATTTTTAGCATTTGAGAATGCTATTATCCATGGGGATATTTGATCATTTCTTTCATAGGGATAATATGGCCAATTCCAAGGAAATGTTGATCTTTCAAGGTGAGGCATCATAGCAATATGCCTTCCATCTTTATTGCTAATGATTGCTGTATTATAATCGGAACCATTTGGGTTAGCTGGATAAGAACTATAACCATATTTTCCAACAATATTATATTTATCTTCAGAATAGGGTAGGTTAAACTTACCTTCGCCGTGAGCAGACCAGATTCCAAGTTTACTTCCCGATAAATTTTTAAACATTACGGAATTATTTTCTTGGATTTTAACCGATGTAAAAATACATTCAAACTTTTTTGAATCATTATGATCCATTTTTGGTTTTAGCTTATGTTCGGTGTGTAATAAACCAAGTTCAATAAATAATTGGCAACCATTACATACACCCAATGATAAGGTATCTTCTCTCTTATAAAAATTCATTAAACTTGTTTTAGCTTTTTCATTGTACAAAAATGATCCAGCCCAACCTTTTGCTGATCCAAGAACATCGGAGTTTGAAAAACCGCCAACTGCAACAATTAAATTAACATCTTCAAGATTTTCTCGGCCAGATATTAAATCAGTCATGTGAACATCCTTAACATCAAACCCTGCCAAATCCATAGCATAAGCCATTTCTCTTTCAGAATTACTTCCTTTTTCCCTTATTACAGCAGCTTTAATTTTATTTTTATTTTTTGGTTTTATACCTGTAAAATCTTTTGGAAATATAAATTCTAAAGGTTGTTTTTTATAATTATCAAATCTTTGCTTTGCTTTAATTTTACCGCTTTGTCTTTGATCAAGTAAATATGATTTTTTAAACCATATATCTCTGTATTTGTTTACATCGAGAATTATTTCTTCATTTATGTATTTAAGATTCAATTTTGAGGAATTATTGGTGTTACCAATTTTAAGGTAATTTATATCATTTTGTTCAAAAATATTTTCAACCTCAGATTTTGCTTGAAAAATTAAACCAAGACTTTCACTGAATAAAACTTTTATCAGGTCTTTTTCACTAAATAATTTTAAATCAATATCGGCTCCAATATTATTATTAGGAAAACACATTTCAAGTAAAGAAGTAACCAACCCACCAGAGCTAATATCATGTCCAGATGAAATTAATTTATCTTTTATCAAATTTTGAAAAAGATTGAATACTTTTTTAAAGTAATCACCATTACAAGTATCGATGGTTGTTGATCCTACAAAATTTAAGGATTGACTAAACGCTGATCCCCCGATATTGAAGTTATTGCCAGACAGGTTAATGTAATATATATTTTCATTATTGAGTTGAAATTGAGGTTCAATAATGTTGGTTATATCACTACAATTTGCGGCAGCTGAAATGATTACTGTACCAGGTGATAACACCTCCTGGTCTTTGTATTTTTGTTTCATTGAAAGAGAGTCCTTTCCAGTTGGTATGTTAATACCTAATTCGATCGCAAAGTTTGAACAAGATTCAACAGCTTTGTAAAGTCTTGCGTCTTCACCATCATTATTACAAGGCCACATCCAATTAGCAGACAATGTAACTGATTCTAAATTTTTATCTAGTGGAGCCCAAATTATATTTGTTAATGCTTTTCCAATTGAAAGTCTTGACCCTGCAGCAGGATCAATTAAAGCAAAAACAGGAGCATGCCCAATTGAGGTTGCAACTCCGTTTAAATTATTGTAGTCTAGTGCCATTACTCCACAATTATTTAAGGGGAGTTGAAGTGATCCAACGCATTGTTGTTTTGCAACTTTTCCGGTTACACATCTATCAACTTTATTGGTAAGCCAATCTTTACACGCAACAGATTCAAGACTTAAAACATTTTTGAGATAGTCTTCAAAGTATTTTATGTTATAATCTTTATCTAAATAGTCATTTTTTAAAGAGCTATCTTTCATTGTTGTGATTGGAGAGCTTCCAAAAAAATCAGAAAGGGATAAATTTATAGGAGCAGTTTTTTTATTTTCAGATTTTATAATAAATTTTCCATCATTTTTAATTACTCCGACTTTGTAACAGGGTGCTTTTTCTCTGTCAGCTATGGATTTAAGTTTCGAAAATTTATTTTCAGGAATGATCAGACCCATTCTTTCTTGAGATTCATTTCCTATAATCTCTTTAAAAGAAAGTGTTTTATCACCAATGGGTAGTTTGTCTAAATCAATTAATCCTCCAGTTTCTTCAACAAGTTCTGAGAGGCAGTTAAGATGACCACCTGCTCCGTGATCGTGAATAGACACTATTGAATTGTCATCAGATTCAACAAAAGCCCTTATGGCATTAGCAACCCTTTTCTGCATTTCAGGATTTGATCTTTGAACTGCGTTAAGCTCAATACCTGAGCTGAACTTTCCTGTTTCAGTTGATGAAACTGCAGCTCCACCCATACCAATTCTATAGTTATCCCCACCAAGAATCACAATTACATCTCCATTTTTGGGTTTACTTTTTAGACTTTGATTTTCTTTACCATAACCAATACCTCCAGCTAACATTATTACTTTGTCAAATCCAGTTGTTTTGTTTTTTTCTGAATGTTCGAACGTTAAAATTGAACCAGAAATTAACGGTTGACCAAACTTATTACCAAAGTCTGAAGCTCCGTTTGAAGCCTTTATTAATATATCTACAGGATTCTGATACAACCATTCTCTTTCAGAGTTTGGGTGGTTTTTATTATTTTCTAATCTTGGATAAGAAGTCATGTAAACTGCTGTTCCAGCAAGTGGGAGAGAACCTTTACCTCCAGCAAGTCGATCTCTAATTTCTCCACCAGAACCAGTTGCAGCTCCGTTAAAAGGTTCAACTGTCGTTGGGAAATTATGTGTCTCTGCTTTTAAAGAAACAACAGATTTAAAGTTTGATTTTTTAAAATAGGATGGTTTATCACCATAAGTAGGAGCAAATTGTTCAACCTTGGGTCCTTTTACAAATGCAACATTATCTTTGTAAGCAGAAACTATTTCATTGGGATTAATTTGTGATGTTTTTTTTATTAATTGAAATAAAGAATTTTCTTTTTTTTCCCCATCAATTATAAATTCCCCATTAAATATTTTGTGTCTACAGTGTTCTGAATTGACTTGAGAAAAACCAAAAACCTCACTGTCTGTTAATTTTCGACTTAACTTTTTTGATAAATTTTCTAAATAATTAATTTCTTCTTCATTTAACGCAAGACCTTCTTGGACATTATATTCTGAAATATTTTCAATTTCTAGTATGGGTTGAGGAGTTATAGAAACTTTGAATAAATCTTGATTTAGATTTGAATACTCATCAAAAATCATTGGATCATAATCATTATCTAATGATTCTTTTAATCTAAATTTTTCAATTCTTTCAATACCTTCAATTCCCATATTTTGGGTTATTTCAACTGCATTTGTGCTCCAAGGTGAAACCATGGTTTTTTTTGGTCCAATGTAGCATGATTTTATCTCAGTTAAATTGAGTTTTTTAGCTTTATAGAGCCATTCTTGCTTTTTTATTTCTGATTTGGAGGGTGGGTTGATTGATTCTACAGCAAAAACGACATTAAAATTGTCTTTAAAAAAAAGAACCATCAATAATTTGGTTAGTTAAATGAACTTCAAAAATATAAGAAAAAAAGGAAATTATAACGTGTACAGTTGATTTTTAAATAACGTTTTTTAATTATTTATTAACAACCTATTTATAGCTTAATCTAGCCATATAAAATCCATCAAATCCTGAGTTGAATGGACTTACTATTTTTTCTTCTTCAATTTTAAATTTTTTTCCTATTTCAGTTTTTAAAAAACATCTTATTTGATTTTGGTTTTCACTTGGTAAAATAGAACAGGTAGCATAAACTAACTTTCCATTTTTTTTAATCATAGGTGAATATTTATTTAATATTTCTTGTTGAGTATTTTTTATTTTATTTAAAAATTCTAAAGAAAGTTTCCATTTTGAATCAGGATTTCTTTTTAAAACACCAATTCCACTACAGGGAGAATCTATTAGTAATCTATCAATTCTTCCATGTAGTCTTTTTATGGATTTATTGTTTTCTATTATTCTAGTCTCAATATTAAAAGCATTATTTCTTTTAGCTCTTCTTTTGAGCTCAAATAATTTATTTTTATAAATATCCATTGCGATAATTTGACCTTTATTTTCAGATAAAGCTGATAAATGCAATGTTTTTCCTCCAGCACCTGCGCAAACATCACAAATTTTCATTCCTTTTTCAACTTTTAAAAATGGAGCTACTAATTGAGACGATGCATCCTGTATTTCAAAATAGCCCTTTTTAAAGGAGTCAGTTTTAAATAAATTTTTTCTTTCTTTTAGTTTTAACGCATATGGAAACCCTTTAATTTTTTCAGTTTGAATGTCTTCTTTTAAAAGTTCAGTCGCTAAATCATTAACATTTGTTTTTAATGAGTTTGCCCTAATAATTACATCTGCTTGTTTGTTTAGTGCTGATAATTCATTAGTCCATTTATTTTCTCCAAGTTCAGCACATCCAATTTCATCAAGCCAGTCGGGAATTGACTCTCTAAATTTTCTAATTTTTGTTAATGAATCAAACCTGCCTTTAATCCTTCTTCTAGGTGTATTTTCGAATTCTTTCCAAGCAGGTAGTTGAATTCCTTTTAAAATAGCCCAAACGGAAAAAATTTTCCAAAGTTCACCATATTTAAATGGACTTTTAGTTTCAGAAATTTCTGAATATAATCTTTTCCATCTGATAATCTCATAACTTGTTTCTGCTATGAAACCTCTATCGCGACTTCCCCATCTTTTATCAAATTTTAAGATTTTTTCTATGGTTTTGTCAGCATACAAATTTTGGTTAAAAGTCCCATCAAGAACTTTGATTACTGCTACCACTAAGTTTCTGTGAAGACGCATTTAATACTTTCGCGCAAATATAGTTTTTAAACTAGAGCATTTAAGACAGGAATCAATAAAACACAAATTTATTTTTTATTCTTTATTGTTTTTTCTGTTTTCTTGTAATTTTTTCATCATTTCTTTTCTAAACTCATCTTCAAGTCTGAACAATTTACCTGTTTTTTTTAATGACATAAATTCCTTTAAATCAACTATTAATTTTGCTCTTAAATCAATTTTTCTTTTTTCATAGTCCATAAAATCAGCTATGTATTGTTCATATTCTTTTTCTGAAAAATTACTACTATCTAAATTAATAGTTCTGTATTTTAATCTTCGTTGTCTATAATTTTCTTTTAAACTGTCTTGATAAATTTTGTAGGCTTTCCAAAATTTTGATTCATTTTTTTGGTCAAGATTTAATCTTTCAGTCAAATAAATTTTTTTGTAAGCATCTATTTTTTCAGAACTTATTCTTTGTTTTTGTGCATTAGATGTGTTAAATGCTAAAATTATTGATGTTAATAGGATTATTTTTTTCATAATTATTCAAATATTATATAATCATCTTTATTAAAATTGGTTTCAATGAAATAGTCGTATTCATTTTCTGTAAAGCTTTCAAAATTGACTTCAATTGTAGTTTTGTCAAATAATTCTGAGTATTCTGATATTCTGAAATCAACTATATTATAATCTAAATAAGAGATTATTTCATTATCAGAAAATTTGGTTGAGTCTCTTGGAAAAAGGTTTGTTGTAACAACTAAAATAAAAATTGCAGCAATTCCACTGTAAATCATGTTCCTAAGTAAATAAGTTTTAGTTTTAGTCTTTTTATCATTGAAACTAAATTCTAAAGTTTCAAAATAGTTTAAAGGAGTTTTAAAATTATTTTTATAAGAAAATAATACACTGTTTGATGATATACTTTCAAAATATCCTTCAGGTGTTTTAAATCTATTTTTATCGATATTTGTTTGTCTTTCTTTACTCATCTAATTCTTTGACAATCATTTAGTTAAAAGGTTTGATTTTTTAGTAATTCTTTTTTTATTTTTTTTACTGCTATGTGATAAGAAGCCTTTAATCCTCCCTCAGATGTTTCCAATATCTCACATATTTCTTTAAACTTCATATTCTGTTCATATTTCATTTGAAAAATTAATTTTTGTTTAGTTGGCAATGAGTTGATTGCTTTCTGAAGAGAAATCTGAAGCTCATCTCCATCAAAATATGGATCTTCTTTTAAATTATTTATTTGATAGTCCATCATTTCTTTAGAGGACATTAAAAACTTTTTTGCTTTAGATTTTATAAAATTCAGAGATTCGTTTGTAGCTATTCTATAAATCCAAGTATATAGTTTGCTTTCAAACTTAAACTTATCAATTCCTTTGAAAACTTTAAGGAAGGTGTTTTGTAAAACATCATGTGCATCATCATGATCAAGTACTATTTTTCTGATGTGCCAGTAGATCGGTTTTTTGTAATCTTGAACTAATTTTTCAAAAGCTAAATCCCTTGTTTCTGGATTAATTAGACTTTCGATAAATTTAGATTCATCTTTCAATTGAAATGTTTTAATATTTTGACAATTAAAATTAGTTAAAGTTTAAGAGAAAGATTGTAGTTTAATTAATTTCGAATAAGTTCCATTTTTATTAATCAATTCATCGTGTTTTCCTCTTTCAATAATTTGACCTCTATCAATAACTAAGATTAAATCAGCTTTTTGGATGGTAGATAACCTATGTGCAATTACTAATGAAGTTCTGTTTTTCATTAATTTTTCTAAAGCTTTCTGAACTAATTTTTCAGATTCTGAGTCTAAAGAGGATGTAGCCTCATCCAATATCATTATTGGTGGGTTTCTAAATACAGCTCTAGCAATAGAAATTCTTTGTTTCTGACCACCTGATAATTTACCTCCGCCGTCTCCAACATTTGTTTCATATTTTTTTTCAAAGCTTTTTATAAAATCATCTGCATTAGCAATAATAGCAGATTTGATTATATCATCCATTTCATTTTCAGATTTGGAAAGTTTTATATTGTTTTTTATTGTGTCATTAAACAATATAGAATCTTGAGATACTAAACCAATTAAAGCTCTTAAATCATTTTTATTTATTTTTCTAATATCGATTCCATCAATAGATATTTTTCCATCATTTACATCATAAAACCTGGGTATTAGGTTAGCAATTGTTGATTTACCGCTTCCAGATTGTCCAACAAGAGCAATAGTTTGACCTTTTTTAATTTCAAAATTTATATTATTAATTATTTTTTCATTTTCATACTTAAAACTGACATTTTCAAACTTTATATTTGAGTTAAAATCGTATTTCCGCTTGGCGTTTAATGCTTGTTTTATAGTGTTTTTTGAATCCAAAATATCCAATACTCTTTCAGCGGCAGCGTTGCCTTTCTTTATTGAATAAGATGCTTTGCTAATCGCTTTTGCTGGGGTTAAAACACCATATGCCAAGCCCATGTAAGTTATAAAAGCAGCAGGATTTAATTCTTGATCGATTAAAACTAATTTTCCACCATACCAAAGTAATACTCCAATTACAGAAATTCCTAAGAATTCACTCATAGGACTTGCAAGGTTTTGTCTGTTTAGGAGTTTATTGGAAAGATTGTAAAATCGATTGTTAGAATTTCTGAATTTTTCAATGAAAAACAATTCTGAAACAAAACCTTTAATAATTTTTAAACCATTTAGAGTTTCTTCAGTTATAGATAAAAATTCTGCTTGTTCATTTTGAACTAGGGTAGAGGTTGCTTTTAAAGATCTTCCAATTAAGGATATAATAAATCCTGAGAGGGGAATAAAAATAAGAACAAAGGCGGTTAATTTAAAACTAATTAAGAACATCGCAGTTATAGTAAAGAAAATCGTCAAAGGTTCCCTAACTATTAATTCTAAAATTGATAAGAATGAGTGTTGAATTTCAAGAACATCTGCAGTAATTCTAGAAATCACATCCCCCTTTTTTTTGTTAGTAAAATAAGAAATAGGCATTCCAATTATTTTTTTATAAACATCTTCTCTTAGATTGGTCAGAATTCCATTCCTTAAAAATGTTATAAAAAACATTGCTAAATAGTTAAAAAAGTTTTTTAAAAAAAACAAAATAATTATTGCGCTTATAACAAAAATTAAAGCTTTTTGAGGATCCTGTCCAGCGTAGCTGCTAACTTGGTAGTTTAGCCAACCCTCAAGATTATTTCCCAAACTATATATGTCATTAAATTCAGGCTTTGAATATGTTTTATTGTTTTCTCCAAATAATACCTCAAGCATTGGCATCAGAGATAGAAATGACAACGCACTGAAAAGAGCATAAAGTGCATTAAAAAAAATATTTAAAAAAATATACTTTTTAAAAGGTTTTGCATATCTAAATATTCTTTTAAAATAATTCATTCTTAAAATTCAAACTCTTTTACAATTCTATTAATTTTATCTTCGAGGATATAATTTTTTTTATCAAAATCTTCCTTATTTTCCAATTTACAGTTTACACTAATGTAAAACTTTATTTTTGGTTCTGTTCCACTGGGTCTTGCTGCAACTGTTGAACCATCTTCAGACTCAAATATTAAAACATTTGATTTTGGAAAATCTAAGCTTGAAACTTTATTATTTTTTATATCGTATGTTTTTGAGCAATCGAAATCTTTAACTGTGACTGTTTTACTTCCGTCAATAAAATCTTTTTTAGTTGATCGTAACTTATTCATTATATAATTTATTTGTTCTAAACCTTCCGCACCTTCTTTTTTAATGGATATTAATTTTTCTTTATAAAAACCATATTTTATATAACATTGTATTAAGTAATCAACTAATGAAATGTTTTTTGACTTACATTCTGATCCTAATTCACAAGCTACTAGGGATGAAGTTATCGCATCTTTATCTCTGACAAAGTCTCCAACCATATACCCAAAACTTTCTTCCCCGCCAGCTACAAATTTCTGATTTTTAAAATCATTGATCATCTTACCAATCCATTTAAATCCAGTAAGTCCGATTTTAAAATCTACATTATAAAAATTAGCTAAGTGTTTAATCATTGATGTTGAAACAACTGTTGAACCAATAAAAAATGATTTGTCTAAATTTTCTTTTTTACTTAGTATAAATTCAGTTAAAATAATCATCATCTGATTTCCATTTAAAATCTGGAAATTATTATTATGTTTTACTGCCAGTCCAACTCTATCAGCATCTGGATCAGTTCCAATTACTATGTCAGCACTAATTTTATTTGCCAATTTAATTCCTAAACTTAATGCTTCAGGTTCTTCAGGATTTGGTGATTGAACAGTACTAAAATTTCCATCAGGATTATGTTGTTCTTTGACGATATTAAAATCTTGAAAACCTGCCCCAGTTAAAACTTCAGGTAGAAGCCTGTAGGAAGTTCCATGTAAAGCAGTAAATACAACCTTATAATTTTTCCTATTAGAACTTCCAATTTTGCCATTAAATATTGAATCCTTAACAAAATCTGAATCTATTTTTTCTCCAATTAACTCAATATTGGAGTCATTTTTTTTGAAATTTATTTCATTGAATTTTACTAGCTCAATTTCTTTAATAAGATTTTTGTCAACAGGTGGAACAATTTGACCTCCATCTTTCCAATAAACTTTATATCCATTGTACTCAGGTGGATTGTGTGAAGCTGTTAACACAATTCCACAAATACATTTAAGCTTAATCACAGAGTAAGAAAGTTCTGGTGTGGGTCTTATAGAATCAAACAAATAAACTTTAATATTGTTTGAACTAAAAATTTCAGCAACTTGGTTTGCTAATTCTTGGCTTTGGTTTCTACAATCATATGCAATGACAACTGATTCTTGTTTTGTTGATATTCTATTAATGTAATTAGCAATACCTTGAGTATTTTTTCCAAATGTATAATTGTTAACTCTATTTGGACCTACACCAACAATTCCTCTCATTCCCCCCGTTCCGAAGGACAGATTTTTATAAAATGATTCTTCAAATTCTAATGGATTATTGTTTTTTAATCTTTTAACCTTTTCAATTGTTTCATTATCAAAAGGTTTACTTGTCCATATTTCGTAATTTTTTTTTAGTAACTCTTCTTTATTCATTTATCTTTTCAGTTATAATGTATTGTTTTTTAATTTTTTTATTTCTTAATATAATTTCTCCAAGAAATCCCGCTAAAAAAAATTGGGAACCAATGATCATTGTGGTTAAAGCGATGTAAAATTCGGGCCTCTCTGTTATCAGTCTTCCTGAAAGATCAATAAAAAGCTTATCTATTCCAAGGTAGATTGAAAATAAAAAACCTGTAATTAACATAATGGTTCCTATTAAACCAAAAAAATGCATTGGTCTTTTTCCAAATTTATGTATAAACCAGAGTGTTATTAAGTCTAGAAACCCTTTTAAAAATCTATCAATACCATATTTTGTTTTTCCATGTTTTCTGGGATGATGAATCACTACTTTTTCAGTAATTTTATCATAGCCAGCATTTTTTGCCAAAACTGGAATGTATCTGTGCATTCCTCCAGTTAGTTTAATTTGTTTGACTACTTTTAGTTTATAAGATTTAATCCCACAGTTGAAATCGTTCAATTTTATTCCAGATGTTATTCTTGCAGCCCAATTGAAAATTTTTGATGGAATATTTTTAAATAGTAAAGAATCGTACCTAATTTTTTTCCATCCTGAAACAACATCAAAATCTTCTTTTATTATTTTATAATATAGTTCAGGAATTTCGTTTGGATCATCTTGAAGATCAGCATCCATAGTTATAACTACATCACCCATACACATTTTAAATCCAGCAGATAGTGCTTGTGATTTTCCAAAATTTTTTAAAAATCTAATTCCTCTTACATTGGGATTTATACCACATATTTTAGATATTTTGTTCCAAGAATTATCTGTACTTCCATCATCAATTAATAGAATTTCGTATTTAAGTTTCATTCCATCAATTATTCGTACAATCTTTTTTGTTAATTCTTCAAGAGAATTTTGCTCATTAAAAAGAGGAATTATGACCGAAATATTCATTTTCAACTAAGATTATAGTTGTTTTTTAGTTTTTATAAATAAAGCCAGTAAAGCACTAAAAATAAAACCAAATAACAATGTAGTAATTAAAATAGCCGGATACATAATTACTGTAAATGGTTTTGAATTTTCTATAAAGGTGTTAAGATCCATACCGTTTAGAGCTTCAGGGTAATCTTGCATTGTTTGGTCGTATGAAATTTCAAGTACTTTGTCCATGTAATCTGGTTCCATTACGTTTGTCAAAAATAGGGTGTAAAGAATTGATACAATTGCAACAACTAAGGATATCCCAGTTCCGATTTTTCTAACACTAGATCCTTGAATTGTATTATCATTAGCTTTTTTAAAAGCCAAGCAGCCTAGAGTTATTCCCGTAAAAGTGATTAATGTATTGGTGATTTGAACAAAGGCATCTTGTTCATAATGTGCATCCAAAAAGAACAACATAAGAGAAAATGAAATTAAAACTGTACTTGTTGTTAGTCCATAATTAATCATATATTGTTTTGAGCTAATTTCTTCCATAATATTTAAATATTTTAAGTAAAAATAAGTATAATTTGTATACTTCCTTATTATAAAAAAATTTAAAGTTGCAAATTGATAAAAAAGAATTAAATTTGCATCCAATTATTAAATAAATGAAAGAAGGTATACATCCAGAAAATTACAGACTAGTTGCTTTCAAAGATATGTCAAACAACGATATCTTTATTACTAAGTCAACTGTTGAAAGCAAGGATTCAATAGAACATGAAGGTGTAACTTATCCTTTAGTTAAGCTCGAGATATCTAGAACATCTCACCCATATTACACTGGAAAAACTAAACTTGTTGATACTGCAGGTAGAATTGATAAGTTTAAAAATAGATATGCTAAACTAAAAAAGTAATTTACTTTTTATAAACTCTCTTTAAATTCAACTGATTAATTGGATTGGACTTTAGTCCCTGAATATTTTTGTTAGTAAATCTCATAACTTTATCATAATATAACGGAATTATAACTGCATTTTCAATTATAATGCTGTCTAATTTTTTGTAATATTCTCTTCTTAAAACTTCATTCTGTAGTAAATAAGAGCTCTCAAAGAGATTATCGTATTGACTATTTTTAAAATGAGTGTAATTTGGTCCATTGGGAGAAAAATTTTTGGAATAAAATAAATTTAGATAATTTTCACTATCTGGGTAATCTGCAATCCAACTTGCTCTAAACATTTCAAATTTACCGTTTGATTTACCTTGTCTCAATGTAGATGCTGGAACTATATTAATTGAGATATTTACATCAATTTTTTGTAATTCTCTTTGAATAAACTCAATAATATCTAAATAATTTGCATCGCTAGTTAAAGTAATTTCAATATTGTCGTTATTGGTTTCCTTTTTATATTCTTCAATTAGTTTTTTTGCTTTTTCAAAATTATATTCATATCCTTTTGTTCTATTACTTTCCAATCCAACAGGTATAAAACCATTATTAGCTGGGTAACCAATATTATTTCTTAAAAACATCATCATTTTCTTTTTGTCTATAGCATAATTAATTGCTTGTCTGAGTTTTTTTGAATTAACAATACCTTTATTATTTCCAAGGAAAAAACCAATGTATTCAGTATTTAAATAAGGACCAGTAATTAGATTCATTGATTGAGATAAGTTCTCTTTTAAATTACCCTTATTTGAAATTAATTGGTCTTTAAAAGAAGCGTCAATTGAATTAATAAAGTCTATTTTTTTTTGTGCGAATTCCATGAATTCACTTTTTTTATCTGGTAAAAATGTAATTGATATTGCTTCTAGATATGGTAGTTGTTTTCCTAAACTATCTTTTTCAAAATATTGATTGTTCTTTCTAAGTACTAATTTTATATTTTCTTCCCATTTTTTGAACTTAAACGGTCCTGTTCCAACTGGGTTTTTTCCAAATTTATCACCATAATAAATTAGTGATTCTTTTGGAACAACCGAAAAATATTTCATTGAAAGCATCCCTAAAAATGCAGGAAATGGCTTTTTTAAAGTTATAGTAAATATGCTATCATTTATTGCTTCGAAATCTTTAATATTTTTTACAGCCCACAAACCTGGAGAACCTAAATTTGTATCTAATATTCTATTAAAACTGTACACAAAATCGGTAGCATTTACAGTTCGAGTCAAATTTTCACCAAAACTTTTTGATTCATGAAAAAACACATCACTTCTAAGTTTAAAAGTATATTTGATACCATCTTCAGAAATATTCCAGCTTTTTGCTAAATCTGGAACTATCTTTAATTGGTCATCTAATTGGACAAGTCCATTGAACAACTGATTTACGGGCCAAATATTTCTAAGTGTGCTAGAAAAAGCAGGATCTAGTGATGAAATATTAGAATGTTCATTGTACCGAAAAACTTTTTTATCGTCGATTTTTGTTTCTTTGGAGCAACCAATAAGAAAAAATAAAATAAAATTTATTAATAAAGTACCAAAAAATTTAGTGTTACAATTCATTAATATTGATTCATATATTTGCATGCTAAATTAATAGTTTAAATCTAGATGAACCAAAATTTTAAAGTTGCTTTAACAACTCTTGGTTGTAAACTCAATTATTCTGAAACATCAACTATTTCAAGGCAGTTTAAAAATGCTGGGTATGAAATAGTCAATTTTGACCAATTTTCAGATATTTATATTATTAATACATGTTCAGTAACAGAAAATGCGGATAAACAGTTTAAATCATATGTTTCAAAAGCATTAAAAATTAATTCAAATGCTTTCATAGTTGCTATTGGATGTTATGCGCAATTAAAGCCAAAAGAACTAGCTGATGTAAATGGTGTAGATTTAGTTTTAGGTAGTAAAGAAAAGTTCAATATTTTAGAATATTTAACAGATATTAAAAAAAATAATACTGGAATTGTTCATTCTTGTGAAATTAGTGAAACAGATTTTTATAAATCTAGTTTTTCTATTGGTGACAGAACAAGATCGTTTTTAAAAGTTCAAGATGGTTGTGATTATAAATGTACCTATTGTACAATTCCTCTAGCAAGAGGTCTTTCAAGAAGCGATAAGCTTGACAATATTTTGACATCTGCTAAAAAAATCTCTGACTCTGGTGTTAAAGAAATTGTCTTAACTGGAGTTAATATAGGTGACTATGGAAAAGGAGAATTTGGAAATAAAAATCATGAAAATACTTTTCTTGATTTAATATCCGCTCTTGATGAAGTTGATGGAATCTCAAGAATTAGAATTTCATCAATTGAACCAAATCTTCTTTCCAATGAGATTGTAGATTTTGTTTCAAATAGTAAAAAGTTTGTCCCTCATTTTCACATACCAATGCAAAGTGGAAGTGATACTATCCTAAAACTTATGAAAAGAAGGTATTTATCTAAACTATATAAAGACAGAATAAGTCACATAAAAAAACTAATTCCTAATGCTTGTATTGGAGCAGATGTTATAGTTGGTTTTCCAGGTGAGACAGACAAAGAATTTTTGGAAACATATGATTTTATTAGTCGTCTAGATCTTTCCTATTTGCATGTCTTTACATACTCTGAAAGAAATAATACTGAGGCAATAAAATTTGATAAAGTAGTTCCAAAAAATGTTAGATCTAAGCGAAGTAAAATGTTAAGATCTTTATCTGTTAAATTAAAAAGAAAATTTTATGCTACTCAAATTGGAACAACTAGGAATGTTTTATTTGAAACTGAAAATAGAAATGGTTTTGTTTATGGTTTTTCTAACAATTATGTTAGGGTTAAATATCCTTGGAGAAACTATTTAGCTGATAAAATTGTTCCTTTTGAACTTAAAGAAATTGATAGTGATGGATTGGTGACAGGGCAATTGATAGAAATGAAAACTATAGTCTAACACCAATTGGAAGTAATTCCTTAAACTCTTTATTCTTTTTAATAAATTTCCTTACTTGAGGAGCTGTAGGCATTATTCTAATGTTTTTTTCTTTGATTATTTCAAAAACTTCTCTGATGAAAGTTTCTTCAAAATTTTCGTCTTTATTGGATGCGGGAATGATAAGTTTGGTTAAAAAAATTTTTCTATCTTGAAGAGCATATTCAATAGTTGCCAAATCATCTTCAATTTCTACTTCGTACTGACGTAAAAATAAATTGTCGTTAATTATCAAATTTCCCATTAATTATCTAATGCTTACTTTTATACAACTTTGCAAAGATAATAAAAATACATTTTAGTGTTTTTCAATGAAATCTGAAAAAGAAATACATGTATACTTCATGCCTGGAATGTCTGCAAATTCCTTAATATTTGAACGTATAAAACTTCAGCATGAATTCAAATTACATTTTTTAGAGTGGATTCAACCTGAAAAAGATGAGAGTTTAAATAGTTATGCTAAAAGATTATCTCTAAAAATTGTTCATGATAATCCAATTTTAGTCGGAGTGTCGTTTGGTGGAGTAATAATTCAAGAAATTTCTAAAATAATTGATGTTAGAAAATTAATAATAATTTCAAGTATTAAGTCAAAAAAGGAGATGTCTAACTCAATGAAATTTGCTAAAAAAACTAAAAGTTACAAGCTTTTACCTGTTTCTTGGCTTGATGACTTTGAGAGTTTGATGGCATTTGTTTTTGGTCCAAAAATAAAAAGACGAGTAGACCTGTACAGAAAATATCTTTCAGTAAGAAATAAACATTATTTAGAGTGGTCAATCGAAAAAATAATCAATTGGGATCAAGAAAAAAGTTTAGAAAATATTATACACATTCACGGTACCAAAGACTCAATTTTTCCTGTTAGTAATATAAAAAATTATATACCTGTTAAAAATGGTGGTCACGCAATAATATTAAAAAATGCGGATTGGTTAAATGATTATTTTTCAGAAAATCTTATTTAAATTCTCTTCATTTGCTGTTGCATCATTTTAATTTGATCAGAAAGCATTTTCTGTTTGTCTAGCTTTTTAGCTTCATTTAAAAGTGTAGTTGCTTCTCTTTTTCTTCTTTTTTGTATTAAAATTCCTGCTAGACTTAATTTAGCCATAGCCAAATCATGATCCATTGACAAACCTATTGAAATGGCCTTTTTAAAAAATTTTTCAGCTTGAGTTAGGTTAGTCTGAGATGAAACTATTCCCCATAGATAATTGTAATATCCAACTTGTTTTGTTGTTAGAGAACTTTCAGGATTTTTAATTTTTTTTAACCATTTTTCAGTTCCAACAAAATCTTGTTTTCTCAATTTGAAAAAAATTATCAAAATAATTTCATTTTTATAATACAAAAAAATGAAGATGATTGATAAAAAAATTAAAGCAATTCCATTACCAATATTATTTTCATAAAATTGAAAAATTGAGTAAAGTAGACTCAAAATTGCAAGAATAAGTTTTATTATTTTTGGATACATTTATAATCAGATTAGTAATTAGTTTAAACATTAAAGATTTTTTGAACAATACATTTGAGTTAATTAAACTTATTGTATATTTGGCGTCAAATTTTAGTAAAAATAGTTAATTAATTCTAATGAAAAGAACTTTTCAACCATCAAAAAGAAAAAGACGTAACAAACACGGATTCAGAGAAAGAATGTCTACGCCCAGTGGCAGAAAAGTCTTAGCTAGTAGAAGAGCTAAAGGAAGAAATAAAATTTCTGTTTCATCTGAACCAAGACATAAAAAATAAGTGAATAAAAAGTTAAAAAAAATAAGGTGTTACTTTTTTAGTAACACCTTTTTTTATATATATTCATATCCCGAAAATAACATCAACAAATGCCATTAAGAAAAGATTTAAAAAGTATTTTGATAATAGGTTCTGGACCTATTGTAATTGGACAAGCCTGTGAGTTTGATTATTCTGGATCTCAAGCTTTGAGATCCTTAAGAGAGGATGGGATTCAAACGATTTTAATTAATTCCAATCCTGCTACAATAATGACTGATCCTGTCATGGCGGATCATATTTATTTAAAACCGTTAACAACAAATTCTATTAAGGAAATTTTATCAATTCACAAGGTAGATGCAGTTTTACCAACCATGGGTGGACAAAGTGCTTTAAATCTCTGTATTGAGGCAGATGAAAAGGGAATTTGGAAAGATAATGATGTTGAAATAATTGGAGTTGATATCGATGCAATCAATATCTGTGAGGATAGAGAACAGTTTAAACAGTTATTAAAAACTATTGAAATTCCAGTGGCTCCCGCAAAAACTGCAACTTCTTTTTTAAAAGGTAAAGAAATTGCACAAGAATTTGGTTTCCCACTTGTTATTAGACCTTCTTTTACACTTGGTGGAAGCGGTGCCTCCCTTGTATATAAAGCAGAAGATTTTGACGAATTACTTACTCGTGGTTTAGAAGCATCTCCCATTCATGAGGTTTTGATAGATAAGGCTTTAATGGGTTGGAAAGAATATGAATTAGAGCTTTTGAGAGATAAAAACGATAATGTAGTTATTATATGTACAATTGAAAATATGGATCCAATGGGAATTCATACAGGAGATTCAATAACTGTAGCTCCTGCAATGACATTATCAGACTCCGCATACCAGCGAATGCGAGATATGGCTATCAAGATGATGAGAAGTATTGGAGATTTTGCTGGAGGTTGTAATGTTCAATTTGCTGTAAGTCCTGATGAAAATGAAGATATTATTGCAATTGAAATTAACCCAAGAGTATCAAGATCCTCAGCTCTAGCATCAAAGGCATCAGGTTATCCTATCGCTAAGGTTGCCAGTAAACTAGCTATTGGATACACATTAGACGAATTAAACAATCAAATTACTAAGTCTACTTCGGCATTATTTGAGCCAACTTTGGATTATGTAATTGTCAAAATTCCACGCTGGAATTTTGATAAGTTTGAGGGCTCTGAAAGAACTCTTGGTTTACAAATGAAATCAGTTGGAGAGGTAATGGGTATAGGAAGGTCATTTATTGAAGCCTTGCACAAAGCAACTCAATCTCTCGAAATTAAAAGAAATGGAATAGGTGCAGACGGAAAAGGATATACTAATTATCAGCAAGTGATTGATAAATTAACTAATGCAAGTTGGGATAGAGTTTTTGTAATATATGATGCTATAAAGATGGGTATTTCTCTTGATAGAGTTCATGAAATTACTAAAATAGATATGTGGTATTTAAGACAATATGAATCTCTTATTAACCTTGAAAATGAAATTTCTACATATTCTCTAGAAACAATCACAAAAGATCTTATACTAGATGCAAAACAAAAAGGTTTTGCAGATCGACAGATTGCGCACATGCTCGGTTGTTTGGAAAGTGAAGTTTACAAGAAAAGAAAAAGTATGAATATTAATAGAGTTTATAAGCTTGTTGATACTTGTGCTGCTGAATTTAAAGCTCTAACTCCATACTATTATTCAACCTTTGAAGAAGAAATTAAATTAGCTGATGGAACTGTTTACACTGAAAATGAAAGCCATTCGTCTGATAGAAAAAAAATAATTGTATTAGGATCTGGCCCTAACAGAATTGGACAGGGTATCGAATTTGATTATTGTTGTGTTCATGGAGTTCTTGCTTCGGCTGAATGTGGTTATGAAACAATTATGATTAATTGTAACCCTGAAACTGTTTCAACAGATTTTGATACTGCTGACAAACTTTACTTCGAGCCCGTTTTTTGGGAGCATATATACGACATAATCCAGCACGAGAAACCTGAGGGAGTAATTGTTCAACTTGGAGGTCAAACTGCGCTTAAGTTAGCAGAAAAACTCGATAGATATGGTATAAAAATCATGGGAACAACTTACCAGGCTCTTGATTTAGCTGAAGACAGAGGAAGCTTTTCAACTTTATTAAAAGAAAACAATATTCCTTATCCTGAATTCGGTGTTGCTGAAACCGCTGATCAAGCACTATCTCTTGCTGATAAACTAAATTTTCCAATACTTGTTAGACCCTCATATGTTCTTGGGGGCCAAGGGATGAAAATAGTTATAAATAAAGAAGAATTAGAGGCTCATGTAGTTGATCTTCTTCAAAAAATTCCTAATAACAAACTATTGTTAGACCATTATCTCGATGGGGCTATAGAAGCTGAAGCAGATGCAATATGTGATGGTAAGGACGTTTTGATTATTGGAATCATGGAACACATTGAACCATGCGGTGTTCACTCAGGAGATTCTAACGCTACCCTTCCTCCATTTAATCTTGGTAAATTAGTAATGCAGCAAATAATAGATCATACTAAAAAAATTGCTATATCGTTAAAAACCGTTGGACTCATTAACATACAATTTGCAATTAAGGATGAGGTAGTTTATATAATTGAGGCAAATCCTAGAGCTTCAAGAACAGTTCCTTTTATAGCAAAAGCATATAAACAGCCTTATGTAAATTATGCGACCAAGGTAATGTTAGGTAACTTAAAGGTCTCGGATATTGAATATAAACCAGACTTAAATGGATTTGCAATAAAACAACCAGTTTTCTCTTTTAACAAATTTCCTAATGTTAACAAAAGTTTGGGTCCAGAGATGAAAAGTACTGGAGAGAGTATATTATTTATTGATGATTTAAAAGACGATCAATTTTATGAGTTATACTCAAGAAGAAAAATGTATTTAACTCAATAATAATAATATTTCTATATTAGAGATATGGATAATATAATTCTAATATTATTATTAATTCTTTTAGTTTTTGTTGTTTACACTCTTAAAAGTAAAAAGGATTCAGGTTCCAACGAATTACTTGTTCAGTTGACTAATAATTTGAGTAATGAAATTCAAAATATTAGAAAAGAGGTAAGTGAAAATTCAGAAAAAAATAGACTTGAGCTTGAATCTAAGCTAATATCAATTAATAAAGAGATTAATGATTTTCATAAAACATCTAAAGAAGATATACAGAAGCAGTTTTCTGATTCTAATAAAGTAATTAAAGATGTAACTGTTGAATTAGAAAAAATAAAAGGAACTAATAAGCAGGTTTTAAATTTTGCAAATCAAATGAAATCTTTGGAGAAAATTCTTGGAAATCAGAAACAAAGAGGAATTTTTGGTGAAATACAACTAGAAAATTTACTAACGAACGTTCTTCCACCTGAAATATTTCAAATGCAATATTCCTTTAATAGTGGTGAAATTGTAGATGCTATTGTTAAAGTTAATGATCATATTATTCCGATTGATGCTAAATTTTCTTTGGATAATTACAATAAAATGATTGAAAGCTCTGATAATTTAGAAATTGAAACTCTTGAGAAAAAATTTAGAATAGACATAAAATCAAGAATTGATGAAACATCTAAATACATTCGTCCCACTGAAAAAACTTTAGACTATGCATTTATGTTTATCCCAGCTGATGGATTATATCAAGATTTACTCAACAACAGGGTTGGATCACTGCAAATTAATTCAAAAGATTTAGTCTCTTACGCATATGATAAAAAAGTAATGATAGTTTCTCCAATGAGTTTGTTTCCAATGCTCCAAATTACGATGAAAGCATTAAACAACTTAAAATTTGAGAAATCAGTTGATGAAGTGATTAAAAACGTTGAAAAACTTCGAAATCATTTAAATTCTTACCAAAACTCTCATAATAGACTTGGTAAATCATTAAGTGCTGCAGTTAATCATTATAATGACACAAATAAAGAATTTAATAAAATTGATAAAGATGTAACTAAAATTTCTAATGGAAGTTTCAATATTGGTTTAGATACTAGTCCTGTAGAAAGACCTTATATCGAAGAATGATTTTAAATTCCTGTATAGTTGGTTGGTGAGATATTCTTTAATTCTACCTTAATTTCTGATTTAACATTTAACGAATCAATAAACTCATGAATAGTCTTTTTATTTATTTCAGAATTTATTCTAGTTAAGTTTTTAAGTGCCTCGTATGGGTTTGGATAGCCTTCTCTTCTTAGAATAGTTTGTATCGCCTCCGCAATTACTGCCCAATTGTTTTCAAGATCTTCTTCAATTTTTTCTTTATTTACTATTAATTTATTGATTCCTTTAATAGTCGATTTAAATGCAATTGATGTATGACTAAAAGGAACACCAACGTTTCTAAGAACTGTGCTATCAGTTAAATCTCTTTGAAGTCTTGAAATAGGCAATTTTGATGATAAATGCTCTAAAATTGAATTAGCAATTCCTAAATTTCCCTCAGAATTTTCAAAATCTATAGGATTAACTTTATGAGGCATCGCAGAAGATCCAACTTCGTTTTTTTGAATTTTTTGTTTGAAATAATCCATTGAAATATATGTCCACATATCTCTATTGAAGTCAATGAGAATAGTATTTATTCTTTTCATGCAATCAAATAGAGATGCTAAATGATCATAATGTTCAATTTGGGTTGTAGGAAAAGAATGTTTTAAACCTAAATCATTTAATAAAGAACTTGCAAACTTTTTCCAATCAATATTTGGAAATGCAACTTTATGAGCATTAAAATTTCCAGTGGCTCCTCCAAATTTTGCCGCAAATGGAATAGAATTTAAAAAGTTAAGCTGTTCAATTATTCTGGTTTTAAAAACATCAAATTCTTTTCCTAATCTTGTGGGTGAAGCTGCTTGACCATGTGTTCTAGCTAACATTGGTAAGTTGAAGTATTCCTTTGTCTTTTCGTCTAATAGTGTAATAATTTCATTTATCTCCGGAATGTATACTGTTGAAATAGCTTCTTTTATTGAAAGTGGAACAGCAGTATTGTTTATATCCTGTGAAGTCAAGCCAAAGTGTATAAACTCTGAATACTTCTCTAATTTTAGTTTTTTAAATTTATTTTTTATGAAATATTCTACTGCTTTAACATCATGATTAGTTTCTTTTTCAATGTTTTTGATTTCAAGGGCATCATTTTCATTGAATTCATTGTAAATCTTTTTTATGTCTGGGATAATTTCTTTGGGAAAATTTTTAAAAGTTGTTATTTCTGATTTGGTTAAAGCAATAAAATATTCGATTTCAACCAAAACACGATATTTAATCAGTGCATATTCTGAAAAGAAATTTGAATAGCTTAAAGTTTTGCTATGGTATCTACCATCAATTGGGCTAATTGCATTAAGTGAGTTGAGTTTCATATACATTTGCTTTGAAAAACAAGCACAAATGTAAGCTTTTTTGAAAATTATTTACGATTTAAAACCTTAAATTCCTCGTAACATCCACTTATAGCATCCAAAATTTGAAGATCATTAGCTGTTTCTATAAAACTATCTGAAAAGTTACAATTCCTTAAAATTTCATCAATATCAATTCTTTCGATTTGTAAAAGTTCTTCAAGAGTTTCTCGATCGAATTTTGATGATAGAAGTTCACGAATTCTGTAATCTTCTTTCATCTGTTTTAGTTTCTTTAGTTGTCTAGGATTTTTTCCAAATAAGTTATATAGAAAGTCTGTAGGATTAAAAATTGCATTAATAACCTTAGAAAAAGCTCCTGAATTCCTTGAACCTCCTTCGTATCCTCTGGTTGGAAGGCCAGGAATACTATATCTATATGATTTACTAACAGGAACATTTTTTGCATCTATTTCTAGATATCCAGTTAGCTGATATGGTTTAACTATAACTTCTTCTAATGCATATGCCAATTCTGTTAATTGAATTTTTGAATTTTCAAATTTTAGTAAATCGTTTGTGACTCTAACTTTGATGGATTTGTACCCTAAATATGAAAGGTATAGTGTATCATTAAGTTTTGCTGGTATTTCAAATTTTCCTTTACTATCAGTAATTACTCCAATAACTTGATTTAAGTTTATTACATGAACACTTGGAATAGGTTTATTATCAGAAGAATTTTCTACAAATGCAATTAGATTTTTGTTTTGTGAAAAGATAATTCCATTAGAAAAAATAAAAAAAAACAATAATAAGAAGTGAAATTTTTTCATCAAATTCAAAAGTACAAGTTAATTATGAAATAAAATCAATTAATTTATTCATGGCCAAAGATCTGTGACTAATTGAATTTTTCTCTTCTAAAGACAATTCTCCAAATGTTTTAGTGTACCCGCGAGGAATAAATACCGGATCATAACCAAATCCATTTTCTCCTTTTGATTTTTTAGTAATAATACCCTCAACTACACCTTCAAAAGTGTAAATTTTACTATTAAGAATCAGAGCTATAACAGTTTTAAATCTAGCTTTTCTATTTTTTTTATTTTTTAATTTTTTGAGTAATTTATTTATATTATCTGTTGAATTTTTGGATATTCCAGCATACCTAGCAGAATGAACCCCTGGCTTTCCATTCAGTGAATCAACTTCAAGACCTGTGTCATCAGCGAAAACATTTAAATTATATTTTTTATACATGTAATTGGCTTTAAAAATAGCATTTCCTTCAATTGTATTTTCGTTTTCTGGAATTTCCTCACATAATCCAATATCATCCAAGCTTTTAATATTAAATTCTTTAGGCAATACTTTTTTGATTTCGAGTACTTTATTTTTGTTGCTTGTAGCAAATAACAAATCAATTTTAGTCATTGTGATAAGGATGATTATTTATAATTGTAAAAGCTCTATACAATTGCTCAGTAAAAAACAATCTTATAATTTGATGGGAAAAAGTCATACTTGATAGTGAAACTAAATCATTTGATTTTTCGTAAATGCTGTTTGAAAATCCAAATGCTCCACCAATTACAAATATTAAATTTTTATTTGTTTGAGTTTTTGATGATATAAACTCTGAAAATTTTCTTGAACCATATGATTTACCTCTTTCATCAAGGAGAATAAGTATATCATTTTTGTTTAAATTTTTTAAAATATTATCACCTTCTACTTTTTTAATTTCTTCTTCTGATATTTTTTTTGACTTTGCGCTGTTTATTTCAATAATTTTAAACCTACAATAAAAATTTATCCTTTTAATATATTCATCAATTAGTTTACTTAATTCAGTTCTTTTAGTTTTTCCAACAACAATTAATTTAATTTCCATATAATTAAGAAATGATAAATTTTAATTTATATTAGAACGTAAATATATGGTATAGATTAAAATTAATTTAATTGAAATAACTAATTAATTGTTAAAATACAATCAAGATGAATTTTATTGATGTAGTCGTTCCACTTCCAATTCGAACAACTTTTACTTATTTAGTTAGTCAAAAAGAATATGATTTTCTTGATTTAGGGTTCAGAGTAATGGTCCCTTTTGGTAAATCTAAATATATCACTGGAATAGTCATTTCTAAGCATAAAAAAATTCCTAGTAAATATCAAGCCAAAGAGATTGAATATATTATTGATAAAGAACAAATAGTTACTAATAATCAGTTAACTTTTTTTAAATGGATATCAGATTATTATATGTGTCCGCTAGGATTAGTTATTAAAGTTGCTATGCCTAAACTTCTTTTACTTAAAAGTGAAAGTGAGATAATTTTACTAAGTAGAAAATTTTCCAAAACTAAAATTTCTAAAAATTCACAAAAAATTCTTGAAACTCTAATTAATAATGAAAAATTATCATTAAATGACATTAGTTTAATTTTAAAGAAAAAAAACGTTGGATCTGAAATAAATGAACTTTTAGGTAAATCTATAATTTCAGTCAAAGAAGAAGTTTATGATTATTTCAAACCAAAAATATTAAACACTGTATCGATTAACTCTAAAAAAAAAACAGAGGATGTTGTAAAATCTCTTAAAAAAAAGAAATCTCAACTCAAAGTTTTTCTTTGGTTTAATCATCAAAAAAATGGTATTTCTTTTACAGTAAATGAAATAAAAGAAAAATGTAACGTTTCAAGACAAACAATTAATAATTTAATTAATTCAAATTATTTATTAAAAGTTGATAGAATTATAAATCGTTCTCAATTTTTAGTTGAAGATCTTGTTTCTCCAAAAGATTTAAGCAAAGATCAAAATTTAGCTTTTAATGAAATAAAATCAAGTTTTAAAGAAAGAAATGTATCTCTTCTTCATGGTGTCACATCTTCTGGAAAAACTGAAATTTATGTTAAACTAATTCATGAACAAATTAAAAATAATAATCAAGTTTTATATTTAGTTCCTGAGATAGCTTTAACTACTCAACTAATAATTCGATTAAAAAAATATTTTGGAGATAAGTTGCTGGTTTATCACTCCAAATATACACTGGACCAAAGAACAGAAGTTTGGAAAAGAGTTCTCAGTGAATCAGGTAAAATTATTTTGGGAGCTAGGTCATCAATTTTTCTTCCTTTTAAAAATCTTAATTTGATAATTATAGACGAGGAACACGAAAATGCATACAAACAATTTAATCCAGCTCCAAGATATCATGCAAGAGATTCTGCAATATATTTAGCAAAAATTCATAACGCCAAAACTTTATTGGGATCTGCAACCCCAAGTGTTGAGTCTTATTTTAATGCCGTTTCTAATAAGTATGGTCTAATAAATCTTACAAAAAGGTACAATAACGTTGAACTACCTGAAATAATTTTAAAAGATCTAAAAGAATCGATTTCTAACAATAAAATGAAGGGAAGTTTTTCAGATTTTTTATTAAAAAACATCAAATCAACTTTAGAAAAAGGTAAACAGGTAATTATTTTTCAAAATAGAAGAGGTTACTCTCCTTATCAAGAATGTGAATCTTGTGGTTATGTTTTTTATTGTAAAAATTGTGATGTTTCTTTAACATATCATAGTATATCCAATGAGCTTAAGTGTCATCATTGTGGATATAAACTAAAAAATGATAATAAGTGTATAAAATGTTCCTCTAATTCTTTAATAAAAAAAGGTTTAGGAACACAGCAAATAACAGAGGAAATAAAAGCCTATTTTCCCAATTATAAGGTTGAAAGAATGGATCAGGATTCAACAAAAACTAAAAATTCTTTTTTGAAATTAATAAATGATTTTGAGGAAAATAAGTTTCAGATTTTGGTTGGTACTCAGATGTTAAGTAAGGGATTAGATTTTAAAAATGTTGATCTTGTTGGAGTTATTAATGCTGATAGTTTAATATATTTTCCAGATTTTAGATCCCAGGAAAAATGTTTTCAGTTGATAAAACAGGTGGCTGGAAGGTCAGGAAGATCAAAAAATAAAGGGAAAGTGATTGTTCAAACCTATAATCCTAATCACAATTTGATGTTAAAAATTAAAAAAGGTGATTTTAAAGGTATGTTTAATGATCAACTTAATGAAAGACATACTTTTGATTATCCGCCATATACAAGAATAATTAAGCTTGTTCTTAAAAATAAGAATATTGAGGATTTAAAGTTAGGTGCAAATTGGCTTTTTGAAAGTTTAAAAACAAATTTTGATAATTTTATATACGGTCCTGAATTTCCTATAATCCCTAGACTTCAAAATAAATATATAAATCAAATTCAAATTAAAATTCCACTTGATTATAATCTAAATAAAAGCAAAAAAATTATTTTAAAAACCATAACCAAATTTGAATCTATTTCAAATTTTAGATCAACTCAAATTTTTATAGATGTAGACCCATTTAATTAATTCCTATTAATATTTTGTTAGTGAGTATTAAAAATGTATTTTTGCGACCAATTTTTAATAAAAAATATGAATCATTACGAAGCTGTTTTCATTTTAAATCCCGTTTTATCTGAAGATCAGGTAAAGGAGACAGTAAAAAAATTTGAAGACTATTTAATTAGCGAAGGGTCAGAAATTATCTCAGTTGAACACTGGGGTTTAAAAAAATTAGCTTACCCAATCCAAAACAAGCAAAGTGGTTTTTATAATCTTATCGATTTTAAAGCTGCTAATACTACAGTTAATTTATTTGAAACTGAGTTGAAAAGAGATGAAAGAGTCATGCGATATCTCAATGTAAAGCTAGATAAACATGCTGACGCTTGGTCTGTAAAGAGAAGAGAACGTAACACTAAAAAAGCTTAATCATGTCAACATTAGAAAAAGCAGGTAAAGCAAATCAGGGAGAAATAAGATATTTAACTCCTTTAGATATTGCTACAAAAAACAACAAGAAATATTGTATGTTTAAACGATCTGGTATTAAGTATGTTGATTACAAGGATCCAGATTTCCTTTTAAGATTTATTAACGAACAAGGTAAAATATTGCCAAGAAGGTTAACAGGAACTTCTTTAAAATATCAAAGAAAAGTTTCTGTAGCTATAAAAAGAGCTAGACATTTGGCACTTCTACCTTATCAAGCAGACATGTTAAAATAATTATTATGGAATTAATTTTAAAAAGTGATGTACCTAATCTAGGCTTCAAAGATGACGTAGTTATAGTCAAAAACGGATATGGAAGAAATTATTTAATTCCTCAAGGTTTTGCTATTCTTGCTACATCCTCTGCTAAGAAAGTTTTAGCAGAGAATATTAAGCAAAGAGAATTTAAAGAAAAGAAAGAAATTGATGAGGCTAATAAAATCGCAAAAAAATTAGCCAAACTTGAGATTAAAATTAGTGCAAAATCAGGTACTGGAGGTAAACTTTTTGGTTCCATTTCAAATTCTGATTTAAGTGCTGAATTATCTAATTTAGGATTTGACTTTGATAAAAAAATCATCAAAATTCAAGGTGGAACTGTGAAAAGATTAGGAACATATAGTGCTTCTTTAAGGTTACATAGAAATGTAATCCAAGAGCTTAGTTTCGAAGTTATTAAAGCAGAAGACTAGTTTTATTTATTTATATAATTCTTTTTTATCTGATTTTCTCAAAAAAATTAGATATTTGTTATATATAATTATTTATGTCAAAGTCACCTTCAAATCCAAAAGGAACTAGGGATTTTCTCCCATTGGAGCTCTCCAAACGAAATTATATAATAAATATTTTAAGAAAAAATTTTAAAAATTTTGGTTTTTCTGAAATAGAGACTCCTGCCTTGGAGAAAAGTTCAACTCTTCTTGGTAAATATGGTAATGAGGGCGATAGACTTGTATTTAAAATTTTAAATTCAGGTGACAAAGTAAAAAAAGCTGATATTTCTTCACTTCAGTCTGGTGATTTAAATTCTTTTATCAGATCTATCTCAGAAAAAGGATTAAAATACGATTTGACTGTTCCTTTAGCCAGGTTTGTATCTCAGCATCAAAATGAGATTACATTTCCTTTTAAACGGTTTCAAATACAAAATGTATGGAGAGCAGATCGTCCTCAACATGGACGATTCCAAGAATTTACACAATGTGATGCAGATGTTGTTGGAAGTAATTCTGTATTACAAGAAATTGAGTTAATTAAACTATATGATACTGTTTTTAACCAATTAGGATTTTCTGATCTGGTTATAAAAATTAATCATAGAAGAATTTTAAAAGAATTAGCTTGTTATTTTGGTGCAGGTGAAAATATAGTAGAGTTTATTACAGCTTTAGATAAGATTGATAAAATTGGTGTAGATAAAGTATTGGAGGAAATTAAATTACTTACCCTAGATTTTTCTGAAAAAGAATTGAGAAACCTTTTGTCTGCCAAAGAATTTGATTTAGGATATCTAAAAAAAATATTTTCAAAAAATTCAGATTCATTTTATGCTCTTGATGAACTCAATCAGATATTAAGTTATTTCTCAGTTAATAATTTGGTAAATGAAATTAAATTTGATCTTACATTAGCCCGAGGTTTAAACTATTACACAGGAACTATTATTGAGGTATTATCCAAAACTAATCAAAGAATTGGGTCAATTGGAGGTGGTGGAAGATATGATGATCTAACATCAATGTTCAACTTAAAGAACATGAGCGGGGTTGGTATTTCTTTTGGACTCGACAGAATCTACTTATTGATGGAAGAAAGTAAATTATTCCCAGATTATCTCGATAAAAGTTTTGAATTTATGGTAGCAAATTTTGGTATCAGTAACCTAGAATCTTTAGCGCCATATGTTGATGAAATTAGAAATAAAAACAGGGAAGTTTTTATTTATCCTGATAATGTTAAACTAACAAAACAATTTAGTTTTGCAAATAAACACAATGCATCGGTAGTAATCATCTATGGTGAAAATGAAAGAAAAGAGGGGATTGTTACATTAAAAAATATGTTAACAGGAGATCAATCTAGTTGCCAGCTCAACGAATTAGTTCAAACTCTAACTAATTCGTAATTAAAATAGGAGATAAGAAGTATTTAATATTAATTAAGAAAAAACGGACTAATAATTTTTTTATTAGTCCGTTTGCTTTAGTAGCGAGAGGGAGACTTGAACTCCCGACCTCCGGGTTATGAATCCGACGCTCTGACCGACTGAGCTATCTCGCCTTAAATGCGCGTAAATATATAAACAAATTAAATAGACTCAAACTAAGAATAAAAAATATTTAAAATTCTTTTTTAGAACTAATTTAATCTATATATTGCCGCCATATGGAATTAAAAGAAAAGTTTGAAATAGAGTTTCCGATTCATGCATCTCCTCATATGCTTTTTCAATATATATCTTCAGCATCTGGTTTGTGTGAATGGTTTGCTGACGATGTAAATTCAAGAGGAAAAACGTTCTCATTTATTTGGGATGGTTCCGAAGAAATTGCAGAACTCATTTCATCTAAATCTAATACTTTTGTAAAATACAGATGGTTAGATGAATCAGAAGATCACAATAAGTATTTTTTTGAGATAAGAATTGTTGTAGATGAAATTACTAAGGATGTCTCTCTAGTTGTTACTGATTTTGCATATGAAGATGAAGTCGATGAATCTAAAATGCTTTGGGAAAGTCAAATAGCTGATTTAAAAAAATTAGTTGGTTCTTCATAGAAATTCATGATAAATTATAACGGAAATCTTAATAATAAATCTAGTATAGATTTAATTAACAGAGCATTCTTATTTGGTGACTCTGTTTTTGAAACTATTAAAATTGTAAATAATAAAATATGTTTTTGGGAGGATCACTATTTGAGATTGATGTCATCCCTAAGGATAATAAGAATTGAAATTCCAATACTATATACTTCAGAATATTTTGAAGATCAAATATTGAAAACAATTTCAAGAGTAAATAAAAATTTTTCAGGGAGAGTTAGGCTTTCAATATTTAGAAGTGGAAAAGGATTGTATACTCCAAAATCAATGGAACCAATCTTTATTATCCATTGCTCTGAACAGGATAAATTATTTTTTGAAATTGAAAGTAGTAGTTACAAAGTTGATTTATTCAAGGACTATTATGTTAACGACAATTTATTATCTAACCTTAAAACCAATAACAAAATAATTAATGTTTTAGCTGGAATTTATTCCAAAGAAAATGAAATCGATAATTGTATAATTCTTAACTCAAAAAAAAATGTTGTGGAATTTTTAAATGGAAATTTATTTTTAATTAAAGATAATATAATTAAAACACCTCCTTTAAGTTCTGGTTGTTTGAGAGGAGTTATGAGAAAAAAAATTATTGACTATATTAAATTTTTTGATAAACTTTCTTTAAAAGAAATAGATATTTCTCCTTTTGAATTACTTTCAGCAGATGAAATTTGGGTAACTAATTCAATAAAGGGAATAATTCCAGTAACAGACTACAGAAAAAAGTCTTTATCAAATACTATTGCTGCTGAGTTTGTAAATTTTTTAAATAAAAAAATTTTTGAAAATTAATTGTGTTGAGGGTTTTCTGGTGAATTTGACCATATCAGATATTCTCCTCCCAAGCTAATAAGTTTATTTTTCCAAATATTTTTCTTTGTGTTTAGAGCCAAGTTTTCAATTTCATTTGCGTTGTCAATAATCCAAGCTTTTTCCTCAATTTCTTCATTTAGTTGATTTGAATTCCAGCCTGAGTAACCTAAAAAAAATTTTATTTGAGATTTATCAATTTTTTTTTCATTAATCAGTCTAACTACCGAACTAAAATCACCACCCCAGTAAAGTGTATCTGTAATTTTTATGGAATTATTAATAAGCTCTGGTATATTGTGTATAAAATATAAATTATCTTTTTCAACAGGACCACCATTGTATATTATGAAATTTTGATTTAGTTCGGGGACAAGATCTAATGTGGAATACACAGTTTTTTTATTTAGAATAAATCCAACAGTTCCAAGTTTATTCTCTTCCACAAGTAGAACAACTGATCTATTAAAATTAATGTCATTGTTCAAAGTTGGTTCAGCGTAAAGAAGTTTCCCTATTTTCAAATTAATTTTTCTTTATTTAAATTCTTGTATCCATTTATGAATTCATGACTTGTCATTTTTCTTTTACCTTCTAATTGAAGTTCAATAATTTCTAGTAATCCATCTTTTGTGGAAATAAATATTTTGTTTTTATTGATAATAATTTCACCTGGATTGTGGCGGTCATTGAATGAATTATTAATGCTTGATTTATATATTTTCAAAATTTTATTATTACTTTTTATAGTTGACCAGGCAACAGGAAAGGGAGATAATCCTCTTATCTGGTTTGAGATTTCTATAGAGTTATTATTCCAATTTATTCTAGTATTTTTCTTGTTTAGTTTTGGTGCAAGTAAATAGTCGGTACTATTATTTTGAACTTTACTTTTAAAAGATTTTTCTTGAATTAAATCAATTGAATTTATTAATAGCTCTGATCCAATTTTTTTTAATTTATTATATAATTCACCAGTATTTTCGTTGTCATTAATTTTCACCTTGCTTTGTTCAATAATATTACCACAATCTATTTTATCATTAATATAAAATGTAGTTAATCCTGTTTCTTTTAAGCCATTTATTATTGCCCAATGAATCGGAGCAGCTCCTCTTAAATTGGGAAGAAGAGATGCATGTAGATTTATAGTTCCAAGTTTAGGAATTTTCCATAAAATTTTTGGTAGCATTCTAAAAGCAACAACAATTATTAAGTCAGGGTTTAATTTTATTATTTCATTAATAAAATTAATGTCAGTTAATTTATTTGGTTGAAATATTTTTAAACTCTTTTCTATACAGTATTGCTTAACATCAGAGATTTTAATTTTTTTTCCTCTTCCAGCTTTTTTATCTTCAGACGTAACAACTCCTACAATATTGTGTTTTGATTTCAACAATTTATCCAAACACTCAACTGCAAAATCTGGTGTCCCCATAAATATTATATTTAACTTTTTGGTAGACATAGTTTTATTTGATTGTATTTATTATACTATCAATCCTTCGATCAACTGAGTTTTTTTCTAATTCTATCAAATTAATATTTAACAGTTTATAAATAGCTAAAATTTCCTCATAAATTTTTATTGATTGATCGTATGTTTCATATCTAGCTTTATCATTTACATAAATTTCTCTCCATGGAGGTAGAATAAATACGTAATCATAAACTATTTTTCTTGTTTTGTTAAAAAATTCAGCGTCGTAGTCAGTTTTTAAAAAGTTTAAATATGCTATAATTTCATGAACACCTCTATCAAAAAAGGTATATTTAGTTGTTTGAATTTTATAATATTGTTCGAGTCTTAAATCCATCAGTCTTTCACTAAATTTTATTGGGTTATCCAAAAAAAACTGCTTGATCCCTTTCTTTTGTCCCTCCTCAGTAATTTTTCTAACTATTTCATGTTCACAAGAGTAGCCCCTAAGTTCTAAACCTTTTATAAGTTCTGTTTTTCCAGTTCCTGGACCACCTGTTATTAAAATCTTTTTATTCATATTATTTCATTTGCAAAATAATCAATTAATAGTACTTTCTGTATATTTGAATAGTGAATAATAGTGAAGATTTTTATATTAGATTGGAAGAGCAATTATCGAATACTTCTAAATGGCCAAATAAATATAGATTTAAATTCATTTTAAAATCTAATGAAAAAGATATCCAAGAACTAAAGTCTATTTTCAACGATATTAATGGAGCTTTATTTTCATTAAGAAAATCTTCAAACAACAAATTTACTAGTGTTTCAATTAATGCAGTAATGAAAAATCCTATCTCAATAATCAACAAGTATAAATTGGCTTCAAAAATTGAAGGTATAATTTCATTATAAATTAATTTTAGTAAATTTGTATTACTTCATAATTTAATTACCCAAACATTGATAGATAATTTACAATACAATACCGAACGCACTAAACTTATAATTCCTGAATATGGTAGACATCTTCATAAAATGATTGATCAAGCTTTAGAGTGTGAAGATCGAGAAAAGAGAAATAATTTAGCCAAAGCCATAATTGGAGTAATGGGAAACATGAATCCTCATTTAAGAGATGTTCCTGATTTTCAACATAAATTATGGGATCAACTTTATATTATGTCTAATTTTGAATTAGACATTGATTCGCCTTATCCACTTCCCTCGAAGGAAGTTTATGAAGGAAGACCTGATAAGTTGAATTATCCTCAAAATTTTCCCAAATACAGGTTTTATGGAAATAATATAAAAAGAATGATTGACGTCGCAATTAGTTGGGAGGATGGGGAAATGAAAAAACAACTTGTTTATGTGATTGCAAATCACATGAAAAAATGCTTTTTAAATTGGAACAAAGATACTGTTGAAGATGATGTAATTTTTAATCATTTAAATGAGCTTTCAGACGGAAAAATCAATTATAGCTCAAATGATAAACCTCTTTCAGAATCACAAAATCTTATCAAATTAACTAATAAAAAGTTTGGAAAGTCTCCTGCTAATAAAAACAACAAAAAGCACTACAGGAATTTTAAAAAGCGAAATAATAACTAATTTCAAATGAGTACTTTTTCTATTAAAGGCGGTGTAAAATTAAAAGGAGAAGTCATTCCTCAGGGAGCTAAAAATGAAGCACTTCAAGTCATATGTGCCTGTTTGTTAACAGATAAAGAAATAATCATTGATAATATTCCAGAAATTATTGATGTACTTAAATTAATTGATTTACTTAAATCCCTTGGAGTTCAAGTTAAAAAAATAGAAAAAAATAAATATTCTTTTAAAGCAAATAAAATTAATATTGAATATTTACAGTCTGATGATTTTAAATTGAAGGGTAGTAGTTTAAGAGGGTCAATAATGATTGTTGGACCTCTTTTAGCTAGGTTTGGTAAGGGGTTTATTCCTAAGCCAGGTGGTGATAAAATTGGAAGACGACGCTTAGACACTCATTTTATTGGCTTAATTAAACTTGGAGCATCTTTTAGGTATAATAAAGAAGAACATTTTTATGGTGTTGAAGCTGATAAATTAAAGGGTAGTTATATATTGCTTGATCAAGCTTCAGTTACTGGAACCGCTAACGTATTAATGGCAGCCGTACTTGCTGAAGGTAAAACAGAGATATATAATGCTGCCTGTGAACCATATATTCAACAATTGTGTAAATTATTGATTTCAATGGGTGCCAACATCCAAGGAGTAGGATCAAATTTATTAACAGTTTTAGGTGTTTCTTCCTTAAATGGAGCTACTCACAAGGTTCTCCCTGATATGATTGAAATTGGGAGTTGGATTGGTTTGGCTGCTATGACAAAAAGTGAGTTGACTATTAAAAATGTAAGCTGGGAAAATTTAGGTCAGATTCCTAATGTTTTTAAAAAATTAGGAATTAAGTTAAATAAAATTGGGGATGATATCCATATCCCAGAACATAACAATGGTTACGAAATTCAAAACTATATTGACGGATCTGTATTAACTGTTTCTGATGCTCCATGGCCAGGATTTACACCTGATTTGTTAAGTATAGTTTTAGTCGTTGCTACTCAGGCAAGGGGTAGTGTTTTAATTCATCAAAAAATGTTTGAGAGTAGGTTATTTTTTGTTGATAAATTAATTGATATGGGGGCTAAAATTATTTTATGTGATCCTCACAGAGCTAATGTAATAGGACATGATTTTAAATCACAACTAAAATCTACTACAATGGTTTCACCCGATATTAGAGCGGGAATTTCTTTATTAATTGCAGCTCTATCTGCTAAAGGAGAAAGTATAATTCACAATATCGAACAAATCGATAGGGGGTATGAGAATATAGATGAGCGCTTAAGAAAACTTGGAGCTGTTATTAAAAGAATTTAATTCCTTTTTGAGATTTTATTTCCTGTTAATCTCTGTCTTGAACATTTAAATCTATTAACTGTTCCGTCTCTAAGTCTAGCATGTTTGGTTTTTCTTCCTTGAACTCTTTTTCGCCATAAGGTGAAGCTTTTTGATTTCATCTCCTTTCTCATGAGGTTGATTACATCTTGTTCTTTCAATCCAAATTGGAATTTTATTGCTTCAAAAGGAGTTCTATCCTCCCAAGCCATTTCTATAACTCTGTCAATTTGAATTTGATCAAGTTTATTCATTATCTAAGTGATTTAAAAAATTATCTGCATCAACAAGTAGTTTTTCTTTTTTCATGGGATTCATCTTATCAAAACTACTTATTAGCATCCTCATTCTAGGATTTGTTTTAAAAAACTCTCTTTGCTTATCCATGAATGTCCAAAAAAGACCATCCCAAATTTCGCTCCAGCTACCTTTTTTGTAATCACTCATTTTTATGATATAGTTACTACTGCTTATGTATGGTTTAGTGGACATCAACCCTCCATCTGCAAATTGACTCATTCCGTAAACATTAGGAACCATTACCCAATCGTATGAATCTATAAAAACTTCCATAAACCATCTGTAAACTTCATCTGGATCAAATTCACATAAAAGCATAAAATTTCCTAAAATCATTAATCTCTCGATATGATTTCCGTATCCTGTATTTTTAACTTTTATAATTGTGTCATCGACAGGATCAATTCCAGTTGAACCATCGTAAAATGATTTTGGTATTTTTCTTTTAAAATTCCAATAATTTTTATTTCTTTCTTCGGTTCCTTTACAAACATAAACACCTCTAATGAACTCTCTCCAACCAATTATTTGTCTAATAAATCCCTCAACAGAGTTTAATGGAGTGTTAAATTTTTTATAGTAGTTTAAAGAACATTTTACAATATGTTCAGGATTTATTAGGCCTGAGTTTACAAGTGGAGATAAAACACTATGATTTATAATAGATTCATTTACAAGTACAGCATCCTCATAAATTCCAAACTCCTCAAATCTTGTTTCTAGAAAATTATTAAACCAAATTTTAGAAGATTCAAAATCTGTTGGATACAATTGAGAATCATGTTCTATTTCTCCAAAATTGTCGGGAAAATTTATTTGAACATATTTAACAGATTCAGAATAATTTTCGCTTTTTAATTTTGAATAATCAATTTTTGGTGTTGATTTGTTTTTTGGAAATTTTTTTCTGTTCATATCATCATATGTCCATTTTCCGCCTTCAGGATTAGATTCAGAATCTATTAAAATATTTAATTTTTTTCTTTGATTTTTATAAAAGGATGTTTGAAATAATTTCTTTTTTTCTCTACTGAAAAATGGTAGTAAATCATTTCTTGAGTTTATAAACAATGGGTTTTCAATTATTGATAATTCTATATTGTTTTTAATACATTTTGATTTGATTCTCTTTTCAAGCCAATTATCCTCGGGATTATAAATATTAATTTTTTTTTCTTCGGTAAAATCTAAGAAATTTCTTATATCAGAATTATTATTATTTGATTCAATATAAATAGTCTCAATACCTTTTTTGTTTAAATAAATCTCATAGTTTTTCATTGAGCTTCGATGAAAAACTAATTTCTGCTTATGAAAATTATACTGTTTAAAAAATAAATATTCTTCAATTAAATAAGTTTTGTTATTGTTTTGAATCAAAAGACTATCTTCAAATAGTTGATTAGGAAAGATTATGTTTATGGATTTCAATTTTCTAAAGCCTTTTTATAAACATTAAGACATCGCTCTCTTGCGAATTTATGTTCAATTATTTCATTTGTGTAATCACTAGTACCAAATTCTGGAACCCATTTTTTTATATAATTCAGGTTTTTATCGAATTTTTTTAACTGTTCATGTGGGTTAAAAATTCTAAAATAAGGTGAAGCGTCAACACCACATCCTGCTACCCATTGCCAATTTCCTATATTACTAGCTGTTTCATAATCATATAACTTTTCTCTAAAGTAAGCTTCACCCCATCTCCAATCTATTAGTAAATGTTTACATAAAAAACTACCTACTAACATTCTAACTCTGTTATGCATAAAACCTGTGTTATTTAATTCTCTCATCCCAGCATCTACCAAAGGATAACCTGTTTCACCGTTGCACCATTTTTTAAATTTATCTTCATTATTTATCCATTCAATTCTATCATATTTTGGCTTAAAACTTTTTGAAATTGTTTTTGGAAAATGATAAAGAATCTGTTGAAAAAATTCCCTCCAAATCAATTCTTTTAAATAAGTTTTATTTGATGATCTATTTGCTCTTTTAATTAATTTTCTTGTACTGATTGTGCCAAATCTTAGTTTTACACCTACTTTTGATGTTGCATCTAGCGAAGGAAAGTTTCGGATTTCTTCATAATCATCTATAATTTTTTTAGAAATATTTGTTTTTAAAAAACACATAGTTTTGTCTTCTAAAATCAAATTATGAGACTTTATATCACTCACATTTACCAAATTGTTTGTAAGCTTTTCAGAGCAGTATTCTTTAATTCCAATTTTTGACATTTTTGAAATCCATTTTCTTGAGTATGGAGTGTAAACTTTATAGGGATTACCATCATCCTTTACAACCTCATTTTTTTCAAACAAAACGTGATCTTTAAAGTCCATAAATTCAATATTGTGCTTTGTTAAAAACTTTTTAATTGAAAGGTCTCTGCTTATTGAATAGGGTGTGTAATCTCTGTTTGTAAAAACTTTTTTTATTTTAAATTTTGATACTAAGTCATTAAATATTTTTAGTGGTTTACCCCTGTAGCAAATAATTCTTTTTTTTGATTTTGATAATGTTAAATTTAAATTATCAATAGATTCTTTAATGAAGTGTAATCTGTGATCATTGACATTTAATTTGGAAAGTATATTGTCATCATATATAAAGATTGGTAATACTTCATTTTTGTGACTTAATGCATGAAATAGAGCTATATTATCATCAAGTCTTAAGTCTCTTCTAAACCAAAAAATATTTATTTCTTTATTCAACTATGATAAGTTTATTGTTGACATACCACCATCTATTCCAAGAGTTTGCCCCGTAATCCAAGAGCTTTTGTCACTTAGTAAAAAAGCTGTGTAGTTTGCTATATCAATTGATTCTCCACATCTTTTTAAAGGATGTCTATTACCTACTTTTTCCTTTTTTATTTCATTATTTAGGAATCTTTCTGCCATTGGGGTATTTGTGAGAGATGGAGCTATTACATTGACTCTGATTCCTGGTGCATATTCAGCTGATAATGATCTAGCAAACCCCTCAATTGCACCTTTTGAAGCTGAAACACTAGTATGAAAAGGCATACCAATTTTTACAGCAACTGTACTGTAAAGCACAATGCTGGAATTTCCTGACTTTTTTAGGTTATTTATTACTTTTTGTAAAGTTTTTACCATACTAATAAAATTTAAGTTAAGATCTTCTTCAAAAGTTGATATTTTTAAACTTCTAAAAGGTCTAAGGTTTATGGATCCAGGACAATAAACAAAACCATGTAATTCTTCAGGAACTAATTCACTGTTGAATTCATCCACACCTGAATCAAATTTTATGTATTCAATGTTAAAGTTTTTAAGGTTTTCATTTGATCTTGAAGCTACGAAGATATTACATTCATTTTGTAATAGTTTGATTGTTTCTAGTCCAATCCCTGTTGATCCTCCAATAAATAATATATTTTTTCTCATTGTTTTAGATTTTTCCAAATATTTGGTTTAGTTTTTCTTCTCTGTACTTAAAAATTTGTTCAAGTTTTTTTTTTACAATTAATGGATGAGCAATTCTACCGAAAATTCCAAAAGGAATTTTATAATCTACAACATCTTCCATCTCAACACCCCCTTCAATTTTTTTAATAAAATGTTTGTGGTGCCAAAGGGAATAGGGTCCAAATCTTTGCTCATCTACAAAATATTTTTTATCAATTACGTGCGTTATTTCTGTAACCCACTTTAAAGTAATTCCGAATAATGGTGTTACCTCGTACTGAATTAATTGTCCAGGGTAAATAGATTTATCTGCACCACTTAATATTTTGAAATTCATATAATCGGGTGTTATTTCTGAAAGATTTTTTGGATCACTTAAAAAATTCCACGCCTGCTTAACGGTTATGGGTAGTTTTTGTTTAGTTTTAATTTGATAAATTTTCAATTTATTATTTTTATTTTCATAATTTCAAAGACCATACCAACCTTAAAATCATGAAAAAAAATATAATTTTATTATTACTTGCAACATTCGTTATTTTTCCTGCATATTCTCAATTAAAGTCACCAGCTGCTAGCCCAAAATCGAAAATTTACCAAGAAGTTGGTTTAGTAGAAATTAGAATTGATTATTCAAGACCATCTAAAAAGGGTCGGGAAATTTTTGGCGATTTGGTTCCTTTAAATAAAATTTGGAGAACTGGAGCAAACAGCCCTACCACAATATTTTTTTCAGAAGATGTTAAAATAAACAACAAGCTTGTAAAGGCTGGAGAATATCATATTTATTCTGTACCATCAGAATCTAAATTAGATTTAGTTGTTTATGAAAAAACTGATGCCTGGGGATCTTTACCATCTTTTGACGAGTCTTTAATCAAAGCAAGATTAAAAAGTGATTTTATCAAATTAAATAATAATGTCGAAACATTTACAATTTCAATTTCAAATATTTCCAATAACGGTGCTTCGTTAAATATTATGTGGGATAATAAGTTAGCAGTTTATTATATAGACGTCATGACAAGAAAAAAAATGTTGGATACTATAACAGAAACTATTTCTAATAATCCAAGTCTTTCAGATTACAGAAAAGCAGCTATTTATTATTTTGAGGAGAATATTGATATAAACAAAGCAGTAAAATGGATAGATATCGCATTTAAAGATTCAGATGATCTGAAGTATTGGCAGTTGAGATACAAAGCCCTTATTTATGAAAAGGCTGGTAGGTTAGATAAAGCTATAAATTATGCTAAAACAGGTTATGAAAAAGCAAAGTTAAATAATGCTGTTGATGGAATTAATAGCTTAGAAAATATATACAATAGATTAAAGAATAATTAAATTATTTTTTGAAAATATTTGATAACAAGATTGTTATAATTGCTCCAATAAAATTTAACCATAAGTAGCCTATCTCATAAGAAGCATATATAATAAATATTAAAATTTGTGATATACAAGCTGCATAAAAAACATGATTCCCTTTTATCTGTTTAAAAAAGAATGCAACAATAAAAATACCTAAAATTGTTCCATAAAAAATCGAACCTATCAAATTTACTAACTCAATTAAATTTTCGAACAAAGATCCAAAACTTGCAAAAATTATTGCAATTAACCCCCACATTACAGTAAACCATTTGGAAGCTTTTAGATAGTGTTTTTCTGATTTTTTTGTTTTGTGATTTCTTTTATAAATATCAATCACTGTTGTTGTTGATAAAGCATTGAGTTCTGATGCTGTGGATGACATAGCTGCACTCAAAATTACAGCAAGCAATAAACCTATAATTCCATGTGGGAGATAATTAAGGATAAAGAAGATAAATATATAATCTAAATCGTTGGATTCAATAGAACTTGGTCCAACTTCATTTGAAATATCTTTTACATTTTGTCTTATTTTTTTTTCTTTTTTATGAAGTTCAATTATTTCTGATTCTAATTTTTTTGAATTTGCTCCATCTATACTTTCTAAAAACTGATTTTGTTTTATAATTTTATTTTCTCTGGTTATTGAAAATTCTCTTTTTTGTTGTAAATATTCAGCGTTTTGTACTTTTTCTAAATAATTTATTACTTGAGGATTGTAATTCACAGGTGCAGAGTTGAATTCAAAAAAGACAAATACCATTACACCAGTGAGAAGAATGAAAAATTGCATTGGAATTTTTAAGACCGCATTGAACATTAATCCCAATTGACTTTCCTTAACAGATTTTCCAGAAAGATATCTTTGTACTTGGCTTTGGTCAGTTCCAAAATATGAAAGGGCTAAAAAGAATCCACCTGTGATACCACTCCAAAAAGTGTATTTTTTTTCAACATCAAATGAAAAATCAATGATTTCCATTTTTCCACCAACTCCAGCTATTTTTAATGCATCTATAATATCTATATTTGATGGAAAAGAATTTACAATGATCATAAAAGCTACTATCATACCACTCAAAATAACGAACATTTGTTGTTTTTGAGTAATACTCACAGCTTTTGTGCCTCCACTTACTGTATAAATTATTACAATTAATCCAATTGAAAGATTTAAAAGCTTTAAATCCCATCCTAGAATAGTTGATAATATTATCGCAGGAGCAAATATTGTTATTCCGGCAGCTAATCCCCTTTGTACTAAAAACAAAATAGCAGCAAGTGTTCTTGTTTTTCTATCAAACCTTTGCTCCAAATATTCGTAAGCTGTATAAACTTTGAGTTTGTGATAAATTGGTATAAAAACCATACAGATCACAATTATCGCCAACGGAAGTCCAAAATAAAATTGAACAAACCCCATACCCTCGTCATATGCTTGTCCAGGTGTTGATAAAAATGTAATGGCGCTGGCTTGTGTAGCCATTACTGAAAGACCAACCGTCAGCCAATTGGCTGATCCTCCTCCTTTCAGATGATCTTTAATTGTATTAAATTTTTTTGTTTTTTGAATTCCGTAAAAAACAATAAAAGAAATTGTAACAATTAATACAATCCAATCTATTGAAGACATACTAATTATATTTATTAGTTAATATTACAAATATTAAAACGTAAATGATATTTAAAATTAATATTGTGCTGTAGGATTTAAGCCATTTCATAAATTCATTGAATTAATTGTTTTAACAAATAATTGAGTTGGAAATCCTAAAACGTTACTGTAAGAACCTTCAATTTTTTTTATGCTAATGTGGCCAATATAATCTTGTATACCATAACTTCCAGCTCTATCAAGAACATCATAATTTTCCGTGTAGTAAGTCAGATCATCATAGTTTATTTTGTCAAAATAAACTTTGGTTTTGTCACTTATGACAATTTGACTCTTATTCGTTGAAATACAAATTGATGTAATCACCGAGTGCGAACAATTTTCAAGAGATTTCAACATGTTAAATGCTTCATTTCTTGTTTTTGGTTTACCTAATGCAGAATTATTATGCCAAACAATTGTATCGGAAGTAATAAGTAAGTCATTATCTTCCAATCTATTAATTAAATTTGATGATTTTTTTATGGCTAAATGTTCTGTTATTTCTTTTTTCTTGAGAGATTTTGGATAAGATTCATCAATGTTTTGATCTATGATTTTAAACTTAATGCCTAATTCATTCAAAAGTTCATGTCTTCTCTTAGATCTAGATGCCAATAAAACATTATAATTTTTTAGTTTTTTAAAAAACATAAATTATATGTTTTGGCTATTTTCATTAATTGCCCATTTTTGTTGAACTCTTAAAGTTTGTTCAATAATATCTCTTACACATCCTTTTCCTCCATTTTTACTTGAAATATAATCTGAAATATTTCTTACTTCTGGTGAGGCATCATGTGGACATGCTTTTAGATAAACTTTTTTCATTGGTGCAATATCTGGTAAATCATCTCCCATATAAACAGTTTTTTGTAAGTCAATATTATTGCTTTGTTTGTATTTAAGTAAATCTTTAACCTTATCACCAGAATTTATGAATACATTTTTTACACCAAGTCTGTTTAACCTTGCTTCAATTCCTCTATTATTTGCTCCTGTAATAATTGCTATGTTATAGCCTAATTCAGTAGCTAATTTTACAGCAATTCCATCTTTTGTATTAAAATATCTTGATTCATTTCCGTCACTATCAACCACAATTGTACCATCTGTAAACACCCCATCAACATCGAAAATAAAAGTATTTATTGTATTAAGTTTTTCTTTATAATTCATAATTAATTTTTTTTATTTCATTTGAAATGGTTTCATAAATTTTATGGTAACTAGATCCCTTCAATAAATTTAGGTGTTTTTTCAATGTGTTTATATCTTTCCTTAATGCTGGTCCTGTTTGTGCTTCTTTTGAATTTAAATATTTTAATTTATCAGAAGTTTCAAATGTCAATGGGTTTAATATTTCAGGATCAATGTCGTTTGACTTTAAAATTTCATCTGCAACAACCCTCATGTAATTTGTAAAATTATTAGCAAACACCGCAGAAACATGTATTGCTAGCCTTTGTTTACTAGAAGCTTTTAGTACATTTTCTGATAATTTACTTGCAAGGTTTTCAATTTTATTTAAACTATCTTTTGAGTTTCCCTCAATGATGATAGGTATTTTTTTAAAATTTATATTTTTTTCTACACTAAAAGTTTGAAGCGGATAAAGAACACCATAATTACAATAATTAGATAATGCTTTCATATCGGTTGACCCAGAACAATGAAGTATTAATGATTTTGAACTAGCTTTTATTTTATTTGATATTATTTCAATTTGGTCATCAGAAACACAAATCATATAGATGTCAGACTTTGAAATTTTTGATACATCATCACAATAATTAACTCTTGAACTAAAATATGAGGGTATATTTTTTCTTCTACCGCAAACCTCAATTAAATTAATATTATGGTGCTTTAAAAAAACATTACTAAAATGATAAGCTATATTACCTGTGCCTATTATTGATACATTTATCATTTCCTAAAAATACAAATTATGTACTTTTAATTAAATTCATTTTTTTATTAGGTTTGCAAAAAAAAATATATGAGCAATAGAACTTTTACAATGATCAAACCAGATGCTGTCGAAAATGGACACATTGGTGCAATTTTAGAGAAAATCAATGCTGCTGGTTTTAAGATAGTAGCCATGAAACTAACTAAACTTAGTAAAGAAAGGGCTGAAAAGTTTTATCAAGTTCATAGCGAACGTCCTTTTTATGGTGAGCTTGTTGCATTTATGAGCCGAGGTCCGATTGTTGCAGCAATCCTTGAAAAAGAAAATGCTGTTGAAGAATTTAGGACTTTAATAGGATCAACAAATCCTGCGGATGCTGATGAAGGTACTATAAGAAATCTCTACGCAACTTCAATGGGTGAGAATGCTGTTCATGGGTCAGACAGCGATGAAAATGCTTCTATAGAGGGAGTTTTTCATTTTAGTAAGGAAGAAATATTATCTTAAAACAATTTTTTTAATAATTTTTTTTCCTAACTCTTCGTTTAAAAGATCAATTATTTTTTGTTTACCAAAACTTAATTCTTGTCTTAAAACTGATGAATTTAAATTTACATATAAAGTGCTGTTTTTTAAGGTTATCTCATTTGTGTAGGAATTAACATTATTTCCCATAACGTCTTTCCATAAACTCTGAACTTTTACATTATTTAAACCAGAATTTAATTTACTAGAATTGTCTATTAAACTTCCAATAACTTTCTTTAAACTTTTAGATTCGAAGTTTCTTTTCATAGTTTAAAAATTTTATTGCTAGAGTCAATTTCTTGAATAATTTTTTTTGTCCTTTCATAGTCAGTGTCAGAAATAAATATTTGACCAAATAAATTTTTATTAACTAACTGAATTAATTGTTTCACTCTGTTGTTGTCAAGTTTATCAAAAATATCATCTAAAATAAGAATGGGAGATGAATTGTTTTCAGTTTTTAAATATTCAAATTGTGCAAGTTTAAGAGCTATAAGAAATGATTTCTGCTGACCTTGACTTCCAAATTTTTTTATAGGATGATTGTTTATTTCCATGATTAAATCATCTTTGTGAATACCACAACTTGTAAACTGGATTGTTCTGTCTTTTTGTATACTGTTTTTTAGAAGATGTTCGGGAGATTCAGATTCAAGTTGACTTTGGTAAGAAATACTAATTATTTCTTTATTTTGACTAATTGAATCATAATGCTTCAAAAAAACCGGATGAAAGTTTTCAAAAAACTTCTTTCTTGTTTTGAAAATAGGATAACTTAATTTTACAAGTTGATCATCATAAATTGATAGATTTTCGACATCGAAAGTATTAGATTTATAAAAAAATTTCAATAATGCATTTCTTTGGTTTAAAACTTTATTGTAATCAATTAAGTTATTTAAATAAGTTTTATTGTTTTGAGAAATTATACTATCTATAAATTTTCTTCTTAAAGAACTTCCTTCTTGAATTAAATCTCGGTCATATGGTGAAATCATTACAACAGGTATTAAACCAATATGTTCAGAGAACTTTTTATAAACTTTTCCATTTCGTTTAATTGTTTTCTTTTTTCCTCTTTTTAGACTACAAATTATATTTTCTTTTTGATCATTTTTGTTAAAATTACCTTCAATAAACATAAAATTTTCTTCATGTTTTATGTTTTGTGAGCTTATAGAATTAAAATAGCTTTTTGCAGCTGATAAATGGTACACAGAGTCTAGTATATTTGTTTTTCCAACTCCGTTATCTCCAATAAAGCAATTTATTTTCTTGTCTAGCTCATAGTTGCTATCCTGAATATTTTTATAGTTTACAATTGTAATATTTTCAAGAAAAAGTGAATTCATCTAATATTTAATATAATTTATTCTATAGAATGCAAATTATATAAAAATAATTAGTTTTTATCCTTAAATCATTGGAATAAAATTTTATTTTTACGCATTATTATAATCTATCATGGCAACATATAAGAAAAAAGGATTTAAACGTAAAACTAAAGACCTAGATAAAAATAAAAGTACTACAGCAGAAGTTTTTGACACATTAGATCAAAGTGCATCAAGTACAGAAAAGATCGTGGCTTCTTATCAAAATTATATTATTGGAGCTGTTTTAACTATTGTTTTTATTGTTTTAGGTTATTTGGGTTATTCAAGTTTAATTTTGGAACCTAAATCTGAGGAGGCCAATAATGAATTGTTTACTGCTCAAAATTTTTTCAGTCAAGCTTTGATTGATAGTGAAAATAGTGATTCTTTGTTTTCTTTATCATTAAATGGAGGTGAAGGTAAATACGGATTTTTAGATATCATTGAAAATTATGATGGAACAAATGCCTCAAATTTAGCATATTACAGTGCAGGAATGGCTTATTATAATCTAAATGATTATGAAAATGCGATTCAACATTTGAATAACTTTGAAAGTGATGATGTTATTCTCAGTTCTTTAGCTCTTGGAGGTATTGGAGATTCTTTTGCAGAACTTGAGCAATTAGATGATGCATTAGATTACTACGAATCTGCTTTGAGTGTTTCAGATAATAATTTTACTGCTCCGCGTTTCCTTTTAAAAGCTGCTAACGTTGCTTCAATTTTAGAAAAATTTGATTTAGCCACAAAATATTACACTCGAATTAAAGAAGATTTTCCAAAATCTAATGAAGCTAATTTGGTTGATATTCAAATTCAGAAAAATTCTTTAAAATAAAATTAATGTCTTCATCAAACAATAACCTTGTTGATTTGGATTTGAGTGAAATACCCTCTGCAAAAAATTTAAAATTTGGTATTACAGTGTCCAAATGGAATAGTGAGATAACTAATAGCTTATTAAACGGTTGTCTTGATATGTTGCAATCAAAAGGTGTTAATAAAAACGATATTGAGGTTTTATATGTTCCTGGAAGTTTTGAGCTAGTATATGGATCTAAATATTTACAAAATAAAAATTATGATGCTGTTATAGCAATTGGCAGTGTCATCAGAGGAGAAACCAAGCACTTTGATTTTATTTGTAATGCTACTTCACAAGGAATAAAAGACTTAAATATTTCTGGAAATTGTCCAGTAATTTTTTGTGTTTTAACAGATGACAATGTTCAACAGTCAATTGATAGGAGTGGAGGTAAATATGGAAATAAAGGTACTGAAGCAGCTATTGCTGCAATAGAGATGGCTCTTATTTGAAATATTTTTTAGGAACAATTAACATTCCAAAACATTCACCATCTTCTTTCCCTAAATGTTTATGATGTATCTTATGTGCTCTTCTTACTCCACGTGCATATTTATTATTAATATTTCTAAAAATTTTAAAACGCTGGTGAATAAATATATCATGGACTATGAAATATGCCAATCCGTACAAGAAAATTCCAATAGCAATTGGTAGTCCTAACCAAAAATTATATTCACCCCAGAGGACAGTGAAAAATATACTAATAGCAGCATATTGTAAGAAAAACATATCGTTTCTTTCAAACCATGAGTTGTGGTCTTTTTTATGATGGTCTTTATGCAAAAACCATAAAAATCCATGCATTATATACTTGTGAGAAAACCAGGCAATAAATTCCATGAAAAAGAAAGTGAATACAAGTGTAAAAATCCAAATAGCTGTGTACATTATAAAATATTTAATCTATATCTAACATAAGATCTAGCTAGAACATTGACTTTTTGATAGTTTGGAACCCTTATTCTTGAGGATTTTATTTTAATTGGTGGAGTTTTTCTTAGTTTATTCAACAGTTTTAAGTAATATTTGTATGCAGTGTATACTCCAAACCTAGCAGAACTAGGTAATCTAAAAATTCCTTTCAGGGCATGAGAAAAATCCTTGTCAATTTCATTTAAAATTAATTCCTTTGATTCTTCATCAAACTTTTCAATATTAAGGTTTGGAAAATAACTTCTATTTAGACCATCATGATCAGCTTTCAAATCTCTTAAAAAATTGACCTTTTGAAATGCACTTCCTAAAGACATTGCATAAGGCTTTAAATTATTATATTGTAGTTTATCACCTTTAACAAAAACTTTTAAACACATTAAACCAACAACATCAGCTGAACCATAAACATAAAGATCAAACTCTTTTTTATTTAAATATTTTTTCTTGTCTAAATCTAATTTCATGCTCTTTAAAAAACTATCCACTAATTCGTAATCAATCTCATACTTATGCAGGGTTTTTTGAAAAGAATTAAGTATTGGATTTAAACTAATTTTATCATTCATAGATCTTTTTAAATCTTTTTCAAACAAGTCTAAGAGTTCTTTTTTCTTAAATTCATGAAAACTATCTACAATTTCATCTGCAAAACGAACAAATCCGTAAATGTTATAAATGTCTTGTCTAATTGATGAATCTAGCATTTTTGTTGCTAAGGTAAATGAGGTACTGTAAGACTCGGTAACAATCTTAGAACATCTTTCACTTACTTTATCAAATAGTTGTTTCATTGTTTAAAATTAAGTCGCTAACTAACTTTCCAGACACAATTGCTGGTGGAACACCAGGCCCTGGAACAGTCAGTTGACCACTAAAGTACAAATTTTTAAGTTTTTTACTTTTAATTTTTGGTCTTAAAAAAGCAGTTTGAAATAAAGTGTTAGCTAATCCATATGCATTTCCACCATAAGAATTGTAATCGTTTTTAAAATCGTTAACACAATAACTTGTTTTAAAAATGATATTTTTCTTGAGCTTTTGACCAGTTAAATTTTCTAATCTATTAATAATAATTTCAAAATACTTTTCTCTCACATCATTTGTATCATTTAGATTGGTTGCAATCGGAACTAAAAAAAATGCATTTTCACAGCCTTTTGGTGCTGTTTTTGGGTTTGTAATCGAGGTAAAATTAGCATAAAACAAAGGATCTTTTGGCCAATTTGGTGTATCATAAATATTCTTTGCATGATTATCAAAATCAGTATCGAAAAATAGATTATGGTGAGATACGTTTTTGAGTTTTTTGTCGAAACCTACATAAAATAACAGTGAGGAAGGGGCCCATGTTTTTTTAGTCCAGTACTTATTTGAATATTGTCGATATTTTGGATCTAGTAAACTTTCGGTGTGAACATAATCCGCTCCTGAAATTACTATATCACTGTAAAATAATTTATTATTTATTGTTATTGATTCAACTTTTTTATTATTAGTATTTAGAGAGGATACATCATGATTAGTGTAATATTTTACACCTAAAGATTTACCTAAATTTACCATAGCATTTACAACATCATAAAATCCATTTTCTGGCTGCCAAGTTCCCAATCCAAAATCAGCATGGTTCATAAAGCTGTAGAAGGCTGGTGTATTTGATGCTTTAGCTCCTAGAAATAAGACTGGAAATTCAAGAATTGATCTCAGTTTTTTATTCTTAAACCTTTTTCCTACTTCTTTTCTTATATTACTTAAAAATGAACCTGCTTTTAACACAGTGTCTCTTGTTATTAATTCAAGAGGACTTATTCCTGGCATTTTATACAAAAGATTAGTTACAGCTATAGAGTAATTTTTTTTTGCATTTGCCATGAATCTATCTAAGGCTATTGAACTTCCTTTTTCGTGTTTTTCAAAAACTTTTTTGATTTTTTCTAAGGAATCTTCAATCTCTATAAAATCATTTTTTCCAAAATACACCCTGTATGCAGGGTTAAGTTTTTTCAAATTGTAAAAATCACTAGTTTTTTTACCAAAGTCATTAAAAAATTTATCAAAAACATCAGGCATCCAATACCAGCTAGGTCCCATATCAAATGTAAAACCATCCTTTTTGAATTGTCTTGCTCTGCCACCAAGTGAACTGTTTTTTTCAAAAACGGAAACATCATATCCTTGCTTGGCCAGATAACAAGCTGAAGTTAGGGATGAAAAACCTGATCCAATTATTGAAATTTTTTTACTCATAAAGAAACTTTTGTGCGCACGAGAGGATTTGAACCTCCACGGGATTTACTCCCACTAGGCCCTCAACCTAGCGCGTCTACCAATTCCGCCACGTGCGCAAAATCGAGAAGTGACCTGGCTGGGGTTCGAACCCAGGACCCTCTCCTTAAAAGGGAGATGCTCTACCAGCTGAGCTACCAGGTCATATGTGACTTGGCTGGGGTTCGAACCCAGGACCCTCTCCTTAAAAGGGAGATGCTCTACCAGCTGAGCTACCAAGTCTAAATTGTTTGAGGCTGCAAATATAGGTGCAATAAATTTATTAATCAAAGAGAATTTCTTATAAATTTGTGCAAATCTTATGATATATTCAATCTAAAATCTAAATGTCAAACACTCACATTATTATTCTTGGTTATATGGGTTGTGGAAAATCTACAATTGCAAAAAAATTGACTTCAGTTCTAGGATTTTCTCATGTCGATTTAGATAAACAGATTGAATTAAGTATTAAAATGTCAATTTCTGATTTTTTCAATATTAATGGAGAAATTGAATTTAGAAAAATTGAAAAAAAAATTTTAGAAAAATCACTCAAAAGTAAAACACAAACAATTATTTCCTTGGGAGGAGGAACTCCATGTTATTACGATAACATGGATTTTATTTTAAAAGTTTCTAATAATGTTTTTTTTATAAACACATCTTTGGATGAATTGACAGATCGTCTATTTAAAGAAAAAGACTCAAGACCATTGATTAAATCATTTCAATCTAAGGATAGTTTAAAAGAGTTTGTGGCAAAACATCTTTTTGAAAGAATCGTTTATTACAAGCGTTCAAATCATACAATTAAAGATGAAAATAAATCATTAGAAGATTTGTGTAATGAAATTATTTCTAAAATTATTTAATAATTGCATAAGTATCATTATCGTCAAGAATTAACTCAACATGATCTGCAATTGAGGTTGAAAGTGAAATACCTTTAAAATCAACCTTAACAGGGTACTTTTTATGATTTCTGTCAATCAATACAACTGTTTTAAAAGAACATAACTCAACATCTAATAGACTTTTTACACAATAAATTAAGGTTTTACCTGTGTTTAAAACATCGTCTATTAGAACAATTGATTTATTTTTTAAGGATTCTTTTTTACACTCAAAAATTAAATTTTCAATTGGATTTTTTTTATTGATCTTTATAAAAAATATGTCAATTTTTTTTTTGGAAATATTTTTTAATTCTTCAAAAATTCTCTGTGCAAGAAAATAACCGTTTTGATAAACACCAATCAAAACAATCTCTTTAGAATTCAAATTGCTTTCCAAAATTTGATATGCCAATCTTTTGACAATTTTATCAATTTTGCTCTTATTTAATATTATGTTTTTCAAAACTTATTTAAATATAATTATTCATTAAGAAAGTTGTTGATATCTCTTCTTTCTTTTTTATTAGGTTTACCCTTAAATTTAAAGTTATCTTTTGAATTTGACAAAATCTCTTTTTTTTCGTTTTCTGATTTTGGAGTTATGTCTTTCAAATACAAATTTAAAATTTTAGCTCCAACTCTAGAATTAGGTAAACCTAATATTTTAAATTTATTTAAAATTTGATTTTTTTTTACAGTAAAAATTGTGCCAATAAAAATATCATGTGATGGTTTAACAGATTTAGAATTTATCTTTACATGACCTTTTTTACATGCATTACTGGAAATAGTTCTAGATTTATAAATTCTTGAATACCATAAAAAAAGATCTATTCTCATTTTACAAATTTAATGTTTTAATTTACCAGAAATATAAGAAAATTGTATCTTGCGCGATATTTATTTTAATGATTAGAATACTAAAAAAATCGGTCCTTTTAATTTCAACTTTTTTATTTATTAGTTCTTGTTCTAATGACGATAACAACGTTAACACAATTATTGATCTCGAACCTGTATTAGATCAGTATATTTTAGAAAATGATTCAATAGTGACTTATATGAAAACTCATTTTTATAATTATGAAGATTTTCAAAATTTAGCATCAAATAGTTCTGTTGATTTAGTCATTGATACTATTGCCGGTGATAATTCTAATAAAGTTTCAATTTTTGATCAAATAACTACCTTTACCGTAGATATAGTTGATGAAAATGAAGAGATTGTTCCTCACAATATGTATTATGTAATTAATCGTGAAGGTAATGGTCAAAATCCAAGTGTTGCAGACTCTGTGTTTGTTTCTTACAAAGGTTTTAGACCTTACAGTGATGATGTTTTTGATAGTAAACCTTTTCCTGTTTGGTTAGATAATGTATTTAACATTAGAGGTTTTAAAGAATTTACATCATTTCTAAAACGTGGAGATGTTATCATAAATAACGATGGAACTTATGATTTTGAAAATTTTGGAATTGGTTTTGTTATAATGCCATCAAAACTTGGCTATTATGATAATAGCACTTCAAAAATTCCAGCATATTCCCCATTGATTTTCCAGGTGAATCTACATACTTTAAATGTTACTGACCACGATTTGGATACAATTAACTCAATTGAAGAGGATTTAAATGGGGATAACGATCTTTTTAATGATGATACAGACGAGGATGGAATACCAAACTTTCAAGATATTGATGATGATAATGATGGAATTTTAACCAAAGATGAATACGATCAAAACGGTGATAATGTCCCTGATGACTCAGATAACGATGGTATTCCCGATTACTTAGATAGTGATAATTAAAAATAATAAGAAAATCCAACCAGATACATCTTACCTTTAGTAGAAATAAACTGATTATTTAACTCAGCATCATTTTTCATAAAATTGATTTCATTTTTATTAAAACCTCTTTCAACTCTCAAATCAAGCTCAATTTTACCTAGTTTAAAACCTAATCCGTAATGTAAACCGGTTTTGAATTTATCCTCTAAATCATCAATATTTAAATCATTGAAATTAACTTTACCTATGTATTCAAATCTAGGACCAGCAAATAAATTAATCATATTAAAAAATTTATAACCAATTAATACTGGAAAATCAATTTTACTTTGTTTAAAGTCACTAATAATATTTTCCTGTTGTGAAAGAGTTATTGGTAGATCATATGAGTTATTGATTTTTGAGTATGTAAACTCAGGTCTAATGTAAATTTTTCCAATATTTAATTTTAAAAACCCTCCTACATGAAAACCATTTCTGGATTCGAAGATATTGACAACCTCATCGAGTGATTCAATATTAGCCTTAATATTTAGGTTATTATTAAAATTTAAACCAGCTTTTATTCCATATTCAAATTGGCTAAATATATTTGTTTGAACTAATAATAAGATTAAGAATATTTTCTTCAATTTTTCTTCCTATTTATAACCTTCAAACATGATTTGACTATAGCCTTGGAATCAATTCCATATTTTTCCATCAATTGGCTAGGTGTTCCAGATTCACCAAAGGTATCATTTGTAGCAACAAATTCTTGGGGAACAGGGTTGTTTTCTACTAAAACTCTAGAAATACTTTCGCCTAATCCACCTAAAAAATTATGTTCCTCAGCTGAAACAATGCACCCCGTTTTGTTTATGGATTTTAGAATTGAATCTTTATCAAGAGGTTTGATTGTATGTATGTTTATAACCTCTGCTGAAATACCTTTCTCATTTAAAACTTTTGATGCTTCTAGAGCCTCCCAAACTAGGTGACCAGTAGCAACAATTGTTACATCATTTCCATCGACTAAATTTATTGCTTTTCCAATTTCAAAAATTTGATTTTCATCAGTGAAAACTGGAACAGAAGGTCTTCCAAACCTCAAATAAACTGGTCCATAGTAATCGGCAATAGCAATTGTTGCAGCTTTTGTTTGATTATAATCACATGGATTAATTACTACCATTCCAGGAAGCATTTTCATTAGTCCAATATCCTCTAATATTTGATGTGTTGCTCCATCTTCTCCTAATGTTAAACCAGCATGAGAAGCACAAATTTTTACATTTTTACCTGAATATACAATTGACTGACGAATTTGATCGTAAACTCTTCCAGTGGAAAAATTTGCAAAAGTTCCCGTAAATGGTATTTTACCACCAATGGTTAATCCAGCAGCAATTCCCATCATGTTGGCTTCAGCAATTCCTACTTGAAAAAATCGATCAGGATTTTCATCTATAAATGTATTCATCTTAAGAGATCCAATAAGATCTGCGCAAAGAGCAACAACATTTGGGTTAGTTCGTCCAAGTTCTGCTAATCCTGCACCAAAACCACTTCTTGTATCTTTTTTTTCTGTATATGTATATTTTTTCATTTTAGTGATTTAGTAGTCTCCAATTGTTTCTTTATTTTGAGATAGAGCAGAAGCTAATTGTTCATCATTGGGTGCTTTTCCATGCCAAGCGTGAGTATGCATCATAAAGTCAACTCCATTACCCATCATAGTTTTGAGTAAAACACAAACAGGTTTGCCTTTGCCAGACAGTTTTTTAGCTTTTTCCATTCCGGTAATTATTTCATCAATATCGTTTCCATTATCGATTTCAACAACTAGCCAATCAAATGCCTCAAACTTACTTTTTAAACTACCCATTGCTAGAACATCATCTGTTGAACCATCAATTTGTTTCCCATTCAAATCTACAGTTGCAATTAGATTGTCAATTTTTCTTGCAGATGCATACATAATTGCCTCCCAATTTTGACCCTCTTGAAGTTCACCATCACCAAGTAAAGAAAAAACAAGATTCTGATCTTTATTAATTTTCTTAGCTTCTGCAGCTCCAATTGCAACAGAAAGACCTTGGCCTAATGAACCTGATGCAATTCTAACACCTGGCAAACCTTCATGGGTAGTTGGATGGCCTTGTAATCTTGAATTTAATAATCTAAAGGTACTTAGTTCTTCAACTGGAAAGTATCCAGTTCTGGAAAGAACACTGTAGAATACTGGCGAAATATGGCCATTTGATAGAAAGAAAAGGTCTTCATCAATTCCATTCATATCAAATCCAGGCTTTCTTTTCATGATTTTAGTGTAAAGAGCAACAAAGAACTCTGTACAACCTAAGGAACCTCCTGGATGTCCAGAATTGACCTTGTGAACCATTCTTAAAATGTCTCTTCTAACTTGAATTGTCAGTTCATTTAGCGTGTAATTCATGGTTAATTTTTATAAAATAAATTTAAATATATACACAACTAATACAAACAAAATAAAATATTTAAATACATTTTTAATTAACAATTTTTAATAAATAATTTTAATAACTCGATATGACTATCTTTGAATAATTTTTTTATGAAATTCACTCTTGAACATAAGGACCCGGAAACTAAAGCAAGAGCTTGTTCAATTCAAACTGATCATGGAATTATACAAACACCAATTTTTATGCCTGTTGGAACTGCAGCCTCTGTAAAAGGTGTTGATCAAAGGACTCTAAAAAATGAAATAAATCCTGATGTAATTTTAGCTAACAATTATCATTTGTATTTAAGACCAGGTCCTGAAATTATTCTAAATGCAGGTGGAATTCATAAGTTTATGAACTGGAATGCTCCGATATTAACTGATAGTGGTGGATATCAAGTTTATTCTTTGTCAGCAAACAGAAAAATTAAAGAAGAAGGAGTTAAATTTAAATCTCATATAGATGGTTCATATCATTTTTTCAGTCCTGAAAAGGCTATTGAAATTCAACAATCAATTGGTGCTGATATAATAATGGCTTTCGATGAGTGTACTCCATATCCATGTGACTATAATTATGCAAAAAAATCTATGCACATGACTCACAGATGGCTCAAAAGATGTTTTAAACAGTTCAACAACACAAAACCATTATACAATTATTCTCAGACTCTTTTTCCAATTGTTCAGGGAAGTGTTTATAAGGATTTGAGATTACAATCAGCCGAATTTATATCAGAATCTAATGCTTTTGGTAATGCAATTGGAGGTTTATCAGTTGGTGAGCCGGCAGAAGAAATGTATGCAATGACTGAAGTTGTTTGCAATGTATTACCATCCGAAAAACCAAGATATTTGATGGGTGTAGGTACTCCAATTAACCTGTTAGAAAATATTTCTTTAGGTGTAGATATGTTTGATTGTGTAATGCCAACAAGAAATGCTAGAAATGGAATGCTATTTACTTCCAAAGGTAAAATGAATATTAAAAACGAAAAGTGGAAAAGAGATTTTAGTGCTATTGATAGTGATAACCATTCCTATGTTGATACATATTACTCTAAAGCTTATTTAAGACATCTATTTACAGTAAAAGAATCTGTTGGAAGACAAATTGCAACTATTCATAACTTAGCATTTTATATGTGGCTAGTGAGAGAAGCAAGAAAACATATAATTTCTGGAGATTTTTTGAGTTGGAAGAATAAAATGGTTAAACAAATGAATAATAAATTATAAAGTTGAAAATTCTTGATAAATATATAATTAGCAAATATTTAGTCACTTTTTTTGTGATGCTATTGTTGTTTATTCCAATAGGTATTTTAGTAGATCTTTCAGAAAAAATTGATAAATTAAAAGAATATGATGTTCCTTTCAATGAAATTTTTGATTACTACACAAGCTTTGTGTGGTATTTTGGAAATACTTTATATCCAATTTTTGTTTTTTTAGCTGTAATATGGTTTACATCAAAAATTGCTAATAACACAGAAATTGTTGCAATATTAAGCTCTGGAATTTCTTTTAACCGATTTTTGAAACCTTATATAGTTGCAGCATCAATTATTTGTTCATTTGCTCTATTTTCTGGAATGTTTGTTGTTCCTGAAAAAAATAAAAAATACAATGAGTTTCAATATAAATATTTAAAGAAGAATAAGAAATCTAGAGAAACTTCAAAAGTATATAAACAAGTTAATGAAAGTGATTTTGTTTACGTAAGTAGCTACAATCCTACAAGACAAATGGCATATGATTTTTCTTATGAACATTTTTTTGAGGGCTCCTTAAATTATAAAATAACTGCAAGGAATATAAGATGGATAGAGGAGGAAAACACATATAGATTAACTGACTATTTTAAAAGAAGTTTTATAGATAGTATGCAAGTAATTGAATCCAAAAGAATTAAAGACACAATTTTTTCTTTTAAAATCAATGAACTTACTAGTTTAAATTATATGGCTGAAACTCAAAATTATTTTGAACTCAATGATTTTATTAAAAAAGAAACAGAAAGTGGATCTCCTCTACTGAGTGACCACTTGTTAGTCAGACATAAAAGATGGAGTGTTCCATTTTCAACATTAATTTTAACTCTTTTAGCTGTATCTGTTTCATCATTCAAAAGAAGAGAGGGTATGGGTATTAATTTGGCTTTTGGAATAATAACAGCATTTACTTTTGTTTTTTTTGATAAATTTTTTGCTGTCATGGTGAGTAAATCAAATTTATCTCCAATGTTGGGTGCATGGATTCCAAATTTTATTTTTCTTTTGTTGGCAATATACTTTTTAAATAATGCAAAAAAATAAATTAAAAAGTCTTCTACATTTTCATCTCATAGTATTTATTTTTGGATTTACGGCGATCTTAGGCTCTCTAATTTCAATTGATTCTATATCTCTTGTCTGGTATAGAATGGTAATTGCATTTTTAATCTTACTTTTTCTTTCAATCCTTTTAAAAAAGAATATTATTCTCAATAGATTTCTGATATTAAAAATGATTTTCGCAGGCGTTTTAATAGCCTTGCACTGGATAACATTTTTTAAAGCAATTAAGCTGTCTAATGTTTCTGTAACACTTTCAGTGCTTTCTTTGGGAGCTTTTTTAACATCTTTTTTAGAACCATTATTTTATAAAAGAAAAATAATTAAATATGAAGTGATCTTAGGTATTTTGGTAGTGATTGGAATGAGTTTAATTTTCAAATCTCAATATCATTTTTTTGAAGGAATTATATATGCTTTTATATCAGTAGTATTAAGCGTTGTTTTTGCTTTATTAAACGGTAAATTAATCTCAAAATCATCAGCTTTGGTTATTTCTATATATGAACTATTTGGCGGTGTTATTTTAATTTCACTAATTCTTTTATTTCAAGGTAAATTTCAATTAAACTTTTTTGAAATCTCAACTTCAGATGCATTATGGCTAATTATCTTAGGTACTATTTGTACAGCTTATGCTTACGTTGTCTCAGTTGATGTTTTAAAACATTTGACTCCTTATTCTACGATGATTTCAATAAACATGGAACCCATATATGGAATAATTTTAGCGATCATTATTTTAAATGAAAATAAATATTTGTCAATTGATTTTTACATTGGTTTTGCCTTTATTTTTATCTCTGTTATTTTAAATGGATATTATAAGCTTAATAATAAATAATTAAATATTTTTCTACTAATTATTTATATATTTGACTACATTTTTTTCTATGGAATATTTAGATTTTGAAATTCCTTTAAAGGAACTACAAGAACAACTTAACGAATGTAGATTAATAGGAGATAAAAGCGAAGTTGATGTTTCAGAAACATGTGAAAAACTATTAAAAAAAATAGAATCTACAAAAAAAGAAATTTATAAAAATATTACTCCATGGCAAAGAGTTCAGCTTTCTAGGCATCCGTCAAGACCCTACACTTTAGATTATATAAATGCTTTAACAAACGGCTCTTTTTTAGAATTACATGGTGATAGAAACATTAGTGATGACAAGGCAATGATTGGAGGCTTTGGTAAAATAGATGATCAATCTTTTTTATTTATTGGACAACAAAAGGGTTTTAATACCAAAACAAGACAGTATAGAAATTTTGGAATGGCTAACCCAGAGGGATACAGAAAAGCTTTGAGATTAATGAAATCTGCTGAAAAATTTAATATTCCTATTGTTACTTTAATTGATACACCAGGTGCTTTTCCGGGATTAGAGGCTGAGGAAAGGGGACAAGGAGAAGCTATTGCAAGAAATATTTTTGAAATGTTTAATCTAAAAACCCAGATAATTTCAATTGTAATTGGAGAGGGTGCTTCGGGTGGTGCACTAGGAATTGCTATTGGTGACCATGTTATGATGCTTGAAAACACATGGTATTCAGTTATTTCACCTGAATCATGTTCCTCAATTTTATGGAGAAGTTGGGATTATAAAGAGCAAGCTGCTGAATCTTTAAAACTGACCCCAACCGACATGAAAAAAAATCGTTTAATTGATAAAATTATAAACGAACCTTTGGGAGGAGCACATAGCGATAGAGATAAAACTTTTAAATCAGTTAAAAAGGCAATACTTAATTCATATTTTTTACTATCTCAAAAAAGTATTGAGGAATTACTTAATGAAAGGATGAATAAGTTTACTTCAATGGGTGTTTTTGATGATTGATTTTTAGATATTAACATTTTAATATCACTTATTAACAAATATATGTTCGCTTTAAAGTTACTTTAAATAGTAATTTAATTTCAAGTTTTATTTAGATTAGTTGTATGGAAAAAATCAAACCTTCATTTGAAAGATCATTAAATTCTCCCTTGGTAGTTCCAATTGAAAAAGGAAAGCTACCTCCTCAAGCTATTGATCTTGAAGAAGTTGTTTTGGGCGCAATGATGATTGATAAAAAAGGTGTAGATGCTGTAATCGATATATTACATCATGAAGCTTTTTATAAAGAGTCTCATCAATACATTTTTCAAAGTATAGTTAAGTTATTTGAAAATACCGAGCCAATTGATTTACTAACAGTATCTGCTAAATTGAAATCTGATGCTAAACTTGAAAAGGCTGGAGGTGAGTATTATTTGGTTCAACTCACTCAAAAAGTCTCTTCTTCAGCGCATATTGAATATCATGCAAGAATTATTCTGCAAAAGTATATTCAAAGAAGTTTGATTAGAATTTCAACTGAAATTATTGAGGATTCTTACGACGAAACAAAAGATGTTTTTAATTTATTAGATAAAGCTGAATCAAAGCTATACGATGTTACTCAGGGAAACATTAAAAAATCAACTGAAACTGCACAAAGTTTAGTGATTCAAGCTAAGAAAAAAATAGAAGAAATTTCGAATAAAGATGGCTTAAGTGGTATACCCTCGGGATTTACAGATTTAGATAAATTAACCTCTGGATGGCAACCCAGTGATTTGATTATAATTGCTGCAAGACCTGGTATGGGTAAAACTGCTTTAACATTGTCTATGGCAAGAAATATAGCAGTTGCTCAAAATATTCCTATTGCATTTTTTTCTCTAGAAATGTCATCTATTCAGTTGATTACAAGACTAATTTCATCAGAAACTGGATTATCTTCGGAAAAACTTAGAACAGGAAATCTAGAAAAATTTGAGTGGGAACAACTGAATGTAAAAGTTTCTGCCTTAGAAAATGCACCTCTTTACATTGATGATACTCCATCTTTATCAATATTTGATTTAAGAGCAAAAGCAAGAAGGTTATCATCTCAGCATGACATTAAGTTAATTGTAATTGATTATTTACAATTAATGACCGCAGGTGGATCAAATAAAAATGGGAATAGAGAACAAGAAATTTCAACTATTTCAAGAAACTTAAAGGCTTTAGCAAAAGAATTGGATGTACCAGTTATAGCATTATCACAATTGTCCAGGGCTGTTGAAACAAGAGGTGGTAGTAAAAGACCAATTCTTTCTGACTTAAGAGAATCTGGTGCCATTGAGCAAGATGCTGATATTGTATCATTTATTTATAGACCTGAATATTATAAGATCGATGAGTGGGATGATGAGGAGAGAACTCCCTCAGCAGGTCAAGCAGAGTTCATTGTAGCAAAACATAGAAATGGTGGTTTAAATAATATTAAACTTAAATTCATATCTAATCTTGGTAAATTCGATAATCTTGAAAATTTTGAGACTCCTTTCGAGTATCAATCAAAAATAAATAAGGATAATTTGAGAGTTAATCCTGATCAAGCTTTTGAAAGTGGAGGCTATAGAGAAGACAATGAGGATATGCCGTTTTAGTACTATTTTACTTTCTTTACTATATCCGCAAATGCTTCCGCATTGTTCATTGCCAAATCAGCCAAAACTTTTCTGTTGATATCTATATTGTTTGCTTTTAATTTACCCATTAATTCTGAGTAAGTGAGTCCGTGTAATCTTGCACCTGCATTTATTCGTGTTATCCATAGTGCACGAAAAGTTCTTTTTTTGTTTTTTCTATCTCTGTAAGCGTATGTAAGACCTTTTTCTACTGCATTTTTTGCTACTGTCCATACATTTTTTCTTCTACCAAAATATCCTTTGGCTTGTTTTAAAATCTTTTTTCTTCTTTGTCTTGAAGCTACTGAATTTACTGATCTAGGCATTATATTTAATTTTTTGGATTAGGTGTCATAAATGAACTTTAAACCTTTTTCCTGGTTAAACGTATTTTAAACCGTTATTTCAAACGTAATTGTCTTTTTATGTTATCACTATCACTGTCATCAACTAGTGTAGAGTGAGTTAATTTAAGCTTTCTTTTTTTAGATTTCTTAGTCAAAATATGACTTTTGAAAGCATGTTTTCTTTTAATTTTACCTGTTCCAGTAACTTTAAATCTTTTTTTAGCACTGGATTTAGTTTTCATTTTAGGCATAACTTATCAATTCTAATATTTTTATTTCTTTGGGGCCACAAACATAATCATTTTTTTTCCTTCCATAGTAGGTAATGACTCAACTTTTCCATATTCTTCTAATTCTTGAGCTAATTTTAACAATAAAATTTGGCCTTTATCTTTAAAAATTATTGATCTTCCCTTAAAAAAGACATATGCTTTTAATTTTGCTCCCTCCTTTAAAAATTTAATACCGTGTTTCTTTTTAAACTCATAATCATGCTCATCAGTATTGGGTCCAAATCTTATTTCTTTTACTACAACTTTGGTGGATTTTGCTTTTAAAACCTTTTCTCTTTTTTTCTGCTCGTATAAGAATTTTTTATAATCTATAATTTTACATACAGGTGGAACTGCTTTTGGTGATATTTCAACCAAGTCTAGCTCTAATTCCTTTGCTTTATTTAAACCAATTTGTAAAGGATAAACACCTACATCAACGTTATCACCAACTAATCTAATTTCATTAGCTCTGATATCCTCATTTATTTTATGAGGATTTTCTTTAATTACGCGAGCAGGTCTTCTGCTTCTTTTTCTTCTAATTGCTATAGCTTTATTTTTAAATTATTTAAAATCTTTAATTGTTTCTTTTGATTTTTTCAAAATGAATTTAATAAAATCATCTAATTTCATTTTTCCTAAATCTTCACCCCCATGAGCTCTTACAGGAAATATATCAGAATTAATTTCATCGTCTCCTATGATCAACATATATGGAATTTTATTAATCTCTGATTCTCTAATTTTTTTTCCAACAGTTTCATTTCTTCCATCTGTAGTGGCGCGAATTTCGTTATTTTCTAGTAATTCTGAAACTTTTTCACAGTATTTTTTGTGTTTTTCACCAACTGGAATTAAAGATACTTGATTTGTTGTTAACCATAACGGGAAATTACCACCAGTATGCTCTATTAAAATTGCAATAAATCTTTCCATACTACCAAAAGGAGCTCTATGTATCATTACTGGTCTTTTAAGTTCGTTATTATTATCAACATAGTTAAGATTAAATCTTTCAGGAAGGTTGTAATCAACTTGAATAGTTCCCAGTTGCCACTGTCTTCCAAGAGCATCTTTAACCATAAAATCTAATTTTGGACCATAGAAAGCAGCTTCTCCATATTCAATATTATAGGTTAATCCTTTCTCTTTAGTTGCATTTATTATTGCATTTTCAGCTTGTTTCCAACTGTCGTCATTGCCAATATATTTTTCTTTATTGTTTTTGTCTCTTAAAGAAACTTGTGCTGTGAAATTGTCAAAACCTAATGACCCGAAAACGTATAAAACTAAATCAATTACATTTTTAAATTCTTCATTTAATTGATCTTCTGAACAAAAAATATGAGCATCATCTTGAGTAAATCCCCTAACTCTTGTTAATCCGTGTAGTTCACCACTTTGTTCGTATCTGTAAACTGTACCAAACTCAGCATATCTAACAGGCAATTCTTTATAGCTCCATTGTTTAGAATTATACATTTCGCAATGGTGGGGACAGTTCATGGGTTTCAATAAAAATTCTTCCCCATCAGCAGGAGTTGAAATTGGCTGAAAACTGTCTTCGCCATACTTTTGGTAATGACCAGATGTTGTATATAATTCCTTATTTCCAATGTGAGGAGATATTACTTGTTGGTAGCCAGCTTTTTTTTGAGCCTTTTTTAAAAAGGATTCTAACCTATCTCTAAGTTCTGCTCCCTTTGGCAGCCATAGTGGTAGTCCTTGACCAACTTTACTAGAAAATGTGAACAATTCAAGTTCTTTACCAAGTTTTCTATGATCTCTTTTTTTTGCTTCCTCTAATAAATTTAAATATTCACTTAATTGTTTTTGCTTAGGGAAAGATATTCCATAAACTCTGGTAAGTTGAGTATTATTTTGGTCTGCTCTCCAATAAGCTCCTGCAACACTCATTAATTTTACAGCTTTTATTAATCCTGTATGTGGAATATGGCCTCCTTTACAGAGGTCAGTAAAATTATCATGATCACAAAATGTTATTTCTCCATCATTTAAACTCTCTATTAATTCAACTTTGTATTGGTTATTGTTTGTTTTATAATGGTTTAAAGCCTCACTTTTTGAAACAGATTTTAATTTAAACTCATGTTTTTCTCTAGCAATTTCTATCATCCTTTTCTCAATTTTTGGAAAATCTTTCTCAGACATTTGATTCTTTCCAAAATCAATATCATAGTAAAAACCGTTTGAGATTGCTGGTCCTATAGTTAACTTTATTTGATCATAAAATTCTTCTAAAACTTGAGCCAAAAGATGTGCAGATGAATGCCAAAAAGCTTCCTTTCCTTCCTTATCTTCCCAGGTGTAAAACCTCAATTCTCCATCTTCAGCTAGTTCAGTAGAAGTTTCAATTTTTTTTCCATTAAATTCAGCAGACAAGATATTTCTAGCTAACCCATGACTTATAGTTGAGGCAATTTGGAATGGAGTTGATTTCGAATCAAAAGATTTTATTGCTCCATCTGGAAATTTGATTTTTATCATTTATTTGAAAAAACTTTTGACAAAGATACATTCATTGTTTTAGATAACAACTTAACTCTACTTTTTTTTAAAAATTGAATTCATTATGTTTCTTAATCCTTTTACTCCCTTGTATATAGCAAATAAACAAGTTACAATACTTAAAATAAAAACAAATAAAAACCAAGGATGTTCTTTATTGTTCAAAGATTGAAACATTAATGTTGGACCTAAAAACATAAAAAATATAGATTGAGCAATATTTTTTATACCGATTTTAAAGTAGTTTTTTTTATTTGTCATTATTACTTATTGCTAACCTAACGCTTTTGTAAGTTTTTAATAGATCTTTAGCCTTAGCTTCATCAACACCTAGTTTGTTCATAACTATTTTAGTAGCTCTTTTAGAAAGTTTGTAATTGGTTAATTGCATGTCTATCATTTTATTACCCTCTACTTTTCCAATCATAATCATTGAAGTTGTAGAAATCATATTTAAGACCATTTTTTGAGCTGTACCGGCTTTCATCCTGGAGCTTCCAGTAACAACCTCTGGTCCAACATTAACAACAACAGGAAATTTTGATAATTCTGAAAGAGGACTTCCAGGGTTACAAGTTATGCATCCAGTAGGAATTTTCTGAGAGTTACATTTTTCAATTGCACCAAGCACGTACGGTGTAGTTCCTGATGCTGCAATTCCAATAACAAAATCATTTTTATTTATATCATACTTTTTTAAATCTTCCCATCCCTGATGAAAATCATCTTCTGCATTTTCTATACTTTTTTTAATAGCCTTATCTCCACCTGCAATGATTCCTATAACTAAATTGTAGTCAACCCCAAATGTAGGTGGGCATTCTGAAGCATCTACTACACCTAATCGACCACTTGTACCTGAACCAATGTAAAATAGTCTCCCTTTTTTATTTAACTGTTTAACAATATTTTTTACCAATTTATTAATGTCAGGAATAGCTTTCCTAACATTATTAGCTACAGATTGATCTTCTTTGTTAATTATTTTCAATAAGCTAATTGAAGATTTCTTTTCTAAATTATCATAATTAGAATCAGATTCGGTAATTTTTTTAAAAGTCATAAACTAAATTAATCAAAATACCCATCAGGAGCATCTTCTTTAGGTAATCTAAAATAATCAAATTCATAAACTCTGAAATAACCAAGTGGAAAGTTTTCTACATTTGTATCATTAATGACATTTCCTTTAATAACTGAACTAGAGGTTGAGAAAGGTCTTCCGTTTTGAGCACCTGCTTGACTAGTTAAAATGTTTAGGTAATTGAAATAATCTTCAGTTATACCATTTATTTCAATATTAATATAATCTGCATTTTGTAGATACTCATTTTTATCAATAAAAAAAGAAAAAGTAAATTTATTTCCATTAATATACTTATCAAGGGCTGGTAAATAATCAAATTTTCCCGATTTCTTTGGTCCAAATTTCCACAAATAATAATTTCCTTCTTCGGGTGGATCTGTGAATGTTACTTTTAATTCAACTTCGTCTTTATTTAATGATTTTCTTTCCCCAAAAACTACAGATTCAATTTTGGGAGTTTTAATAAGCCTAGAATTGGAAGTGTAGTTATTATTGTTATGCTTAACATTTAATACAAACTCATCATTATCATCAATAAAGTTAATATCACTTATGTATTCCTTTTTTTGACTATCGTAATTTAGAACTTGAATTTTTTGGTTAATCTCAATTGAAACAACTGCATTATCTACAATACTTTCTTCATTTGAAAAATACGGGATTGTTTCGCTAATTTTTACAAATGCTTTTTTATTTATACTATCTTTATGTTTAGAAATATTTGCATCGATAACAAGTCGTTTGTCATTAAAATCAGTTTCTAATTCAATTACTTTTTCGCATCCCGACAAAATAAAAATATATAATATGTATATTAATTTTTTCATTAAAAGTTAAAGTTATAAGTTACACTTGGAACAATTCCAAAAATTGAAAGTTGTATTGCTTCATTTTTTAATGTTTCACTATTTTCTCTAAAAAATATAGAATTTGCATTATCTCTGTTGTAAACATTATACAAACCAAAAATCCATTCACTTTTATATTTTTTTCTTTTTATTGGCTTTAAAGAAACTGATACATCAAGCCTGTGGTAATTAGGAAGTCTTTCAGAGTTTCTAATACCATAGTTTGGAATGTTTAAATCCATAAAAGTATATTGTCCTACAGGGTAATTAGTTGGTTGTCCAGTTTGAAAAATCAAATTTGTATTAAGTGTTAGTTTTTTTGAAAGCTTATAATTTGAAACAAAACTAATATCATGAGTTTTATCGTGTGGTGTATAATACCACTTACCATTATTTATTCCACTTTCAAATTTAGTTCTTCCCTCTGTTTTTTGTTGAGATTTCGAATAAGTGTAAGCAATCCAATAATTATGATTGCCAGTATTTTTTTTAAATAATATTTCCAAGCCATATGCTCTAGATTTTCCTGCTAATAAAATTCTTTCTACCGCTTCATTTGCTACTAAGTCAGCTCCATCAATATAATCTAGTCGATTTTTTATTTTTTTATAGAAAACCTCTGTTTCCAAGTTAAATTTATTTTTAATTTTTGATTGATAACCAATAGCCCATTGATCAAGCCTTTGAGGTTTTAGGTATGGTCCGCTAGGTGTCCAAACATCTAAAGGTGCGGGTGCATTTGTATTAGAAATTAAATGTATATACTGATTAAGTTTATTGTAGCTTAACTTTAAAGAACTGTTTTTGAAGTTATAAGCTAAATTAATTCTCGGTTCGATATTTCCATATGCTTTTATAGTAGTTTTATCTTTACTAAATTCACCAATAGGGTCAGCTCCTTTGTATATGCCAAGATTACTATCAAAAAAAACTGGATTAGATTCTAGATATATGTTTAAACCATTTTGCTTAAATCTTAAAAATTGATTGAATCTTAGGCCGTACCTAAGTGATATTTTTGGAGATATCTTTTGGATCACATCTAAATATGCAGAATTTTCAAGAGCATATTTCTTGTTTAAATTTTTATAATTAATTCCTGAATTTTCAATTGGTTTAATTTCTCCTGGATTGAATTCATAATAAATAGAATTTAATCCATAATTAAATTGAATATTATCATTATAGTAATTTTTTAAATCGAATTTTATATTTAAATTTTTAATGCCAGAATTCCAATTAAATCCGATAAAATCTAAAGTTAAACCGTAATAATAATCACTGTAAATTAATGAGGTATTAGAAAATGTTTTATCATTAATCAAATGATTCCATCTGAGATTAAACGTAGAATTTCCATAGGTATTAGAAAATGTATTGTTTAAACTGAACTTATCTCTTCCGAAATATCCTGATAAAAAAAGTATATTTTTTTCATCAATTTTAAAGTTGGATTTAGTATTTAAATCGTAAAAATAGGCTACATTTTCAATATCAGTAAATTTTAAAAATAAGTGTGCATATGAACCTCTGCCAGCAATTAAAAAAGAACTTTTTTCTTTTTGAATAGGGCCTTCAAACAATAATCTGCTAGAGATTAACCCAATGCCACCACTCAATTTATTTTGTTTACTATTTCCATCTTTCTGATAAACATCAAGTACAGATGATAATCTTCCTCCGTATGATGATGGTATACCTCCTTTATATAATTTGAGTTCTTTAATAGCGTCTGAATTAAAAACAGAAAATAAACCAAATAAATGTGATGAATTATACATAATGGCTTCATCAAATAATATTAAATTTTGATCTCCAGCTCCACCTCTTACATTAAATCCACCAGTTCCTTCTCCAGCATTAGAAATACCGGGAAGTAATTGTATAGATTTTAATAGATCTGATTCACCAAATAAAACTGGAGTTTGTTTTATTGTTTTATTAGAAAGAATATTTAGGCTCAATATTGGTTTTTTGATATCAATTTCTTCAACATTTTTTGTTACGATAACTTCCTCTAAATTCTCAATATTTTCTTTTAAATAATAATTGACTTTTTGATTTCTCTCCAAGTCTATCGTTTCATTAACTGTTTTAAATCCTATGGAACTTATTTCGATTTTAAAAATTCCACTTGGAAGTGTTATTGAATAGAATCCATAACTGTTAGTTGTTGTTCCAGTCCCTATTTCAGGAAAAACAATATTAGCTCCAATTATTAATTCGTTGCTGTCCAGAGACATTATATAACCACTCAGAGTGTGAGACTTGTCTTGAGAGAATATGTTAGAGTAAAATGTTAAAAAAAATATGAAGAAAAGGTTTTTCTTTAACATTTAATTGAATCATTAGATTAACAATTGATTACAAACAAATAATATGCCAATGATAATTTAACTACTTAATTTAGATTCCAGGCTATTTTTGATGCAATCTAAAAACTCTTGAGTGTTAAGGTAATGAGATCTGTTTAAATTTTTTCCGTGAATTAAAAGGGCCAAATCCTTAGTCATTTTACCGTTTTCAACAGTTTTTATACAAACATCTTCAAGGGTTGAGCAGAAATTAATCAAATCTTTATTATTATCTAATTTACCTCTGTGGGCTAAGCCTCTGGTCCAAGCAAAAATTGAAGCAATAGGATTAGTTGATGTTTCATTTCCTTTTTGATGTTCTCTGTAGTGTCTAGTTACTGTTCCATGTGCTGCTTCTGCTTCCATAGTCTTTCCATCAGGGGTTACTAACGTTGAGGTCATTAGTCCTAATGATCCAAACCCTTGAGCAACTGTATCGGATTGAACGTCTCCGTCATAGTTTTTACAAGCCCATACAAATCCGCCATCCCACTTCATTGCAGCAGCTACCATATCGTCAATTAATCTATGTTCGTAAGTAATTCCAATTTCCTCAAATTTTTCTTTGAACTCGTTGGTGTAAACCTCATGAAAGATATCTTTAAACCTTCCATCATATGCTTTTAATATGGTATTCTTAGTAGAAAGATATAAAGGCCATTTTTTAGTTAGAGCTTGATTCATGCATGATCTTGCAAATCCATAAATAGATGAATCTATATTGTACATACTCATAGCAACTCCATTTTCTTGAAAGTTGTAAACTTCCCAGGTCAATGGTTTTTCACCATTTTCTGGTGTAAATGTCATCGTTAATTTTCCTTTTCCATGAGTTACAATATCAGTTGCTTTGTATTGATCACCAAAAGCATGTCTTCCAATGCATATAGGCTTTGTCCAGCCTTGAACATATCTTGGAACATTACCCATTATTATAGGTTCTCTAAAAACAGTTCCTCCAACAATGTTTCTAATCGTACCATTGGGAGATCTCCACATTTTTTTCAATGTGTATTCTACCACTCTTTCTTCATCTGGAGTTATAGTTGCACATTTAATTCCAACATTATATTTTTTTATTGCTTCTGCAGAATCAATAGTAATTTGATCATTAGTAAAGTCTCTGTGTTTTATACTTAAATCAAAATATTTAATATCAAGATCTAAGTATGGAAGAATAAGTTTCGTTTTAATAAAATCCCATATTATCCTTGTCATTTCATCTCCGTCCAATTCTACGACTGGATTAGCAACTTTAACTTTTTTCATTAAATTTTGGGTTTATCTTTTAATTTCCTTTATTCTAGCCTTTTTACCTCTAAGCTCTCTAAAATAGTATATTCTAGATCTTCTAACTCTTCCTCTTTTGTTGATTTCAATTTTTTGAATTGCAGGTAGATTAAATGGAAATATTCTTTCAATTCCAATAGTACCAGACATTTTTCTGATCGTGAAAGTTTTTGTTAATCCAGTTCCTTTTATTTGAATTACAACACCCTTGAAAAACTGAGTACGTACTTTTTCACCTTCGCGAATTTCATAATAAACAGTTATAGTATCACCTGATTTGAAAGAAGGGATTTCTTTTTTTGTTACAAATTCGTCTTGAACGAATTTAATTAAAGATTCCATTTTGTAAGATTTTAAGTTAATTTAATACAACATTCACGATTATCGTCAGCGGTTATAATAAAATGGAATGCGAAATTACATTTTTTTTTAAATTATTGAAAGTAATCAATCAAAAATATCAGGTCTTAAATTTTTAGTTCTTTCAATAGCTTTTTTTTCTCTCCATTCTTCAATCTTTTTTTGATCTCCAGACAAAAGTATTTCAGGAACAATCATATCTTGAAAATTTGAAGGTCTAGTGTAAACTGGAGGAGCTAATAGGTTATCTTGAAATGAATCAGTTAAAGCAGAAGTTTCGTTACCCAGAACGCCTGGAATTAATCTAATTATAGAATCACACAAAACAGCAGCTGGAAGTTCGCCACCAGACAATACATAATCACCAATAGATATTTCCATTGTAATTAAGCTGTCTCTAACTCTTTGATCAACACCTTTGTAATGACCACATAATATGATCAAATTTTTTTTTAAAGAAAGTTTGTTTGAAATCTTTTGATCTAACATTCTGCCATCTGGTGACATGTAAATAATTTCATCATATGTTCTTTGACTTTTTAAAAAGTCAATACATTTTTTTATTGGTTCAATCATTAAAACCATTCCCGATCCCCCTCCAAACTGATAGTCATCAACCTGTCTTCTTTTACTTGAAGAATAGTCCTTTAGGTCATGAAAAAAAACTTCAATTAGATTTTTATCAATTGCTCTTCTTAAAATAGAAGCATCAAATGGACTTTTTATGAGTTCAGGAAGAACACTGATTATATCAATTCTCATTTCTACTCAAAGATAAGCCTTTCTTTTTCTCCATCAGGAGTGTAGAAAATCATTTGGTTAATTTTTGTATTTGAAGTTATCGATTTTAAGTCATCGGTATTTTTAATAGGAGAGGAGTTAATTTCGCTCAATATATATCCTTCTCTAATACCCATTCTGTATAAAGAACCATTTCTATTATTTAATATTTTAACTCCATGGGTTAAATCAAGGTTGTCTAATTCTTCTTGAGTTGTATTGTTTATTTGCATTCCTAAAAAACTAACATTAGTATTTTTTTCTAAAATCACATTCAAATTAATCTTTTTATTATTTCTTAATAATCCAACAGAGATCTGATCACCAGGTCTTTTAGAACTTAAGTAACCAGATAAATCAGCAAATTTTCCAATTTTAATGTTATCTAAACTAATAATTACATCACCTTTTTTAATTCCTGCTTTCTTGGCTCCCATGTTTGATTGGACTTCATTTACGTAAAATCCCTCAGTTATGTCAATATTAAATTCATCAGCAGATGAAGAATTCAACCCAAAACCAGTGACACCAAGTAAACCTTTTTGAACATTGCCGTACTCAATAATGTCCTCAAAAACTTTTCTTGCGATATTACTAGGAACAGCAAATGAATACCCAACAAAACTTCCTGTTCCACTTGTTATTGCAGTATTAATTCCAATTAAATCACCATCTGTGTTAACCAATGCACCTCCACTATTTCCAGAATTTACTGCAGCATCTGTTTGAATAAATGATTGATTTTTAGAATCATAATCATTTAAATCTCTTGATTTTGCACTGATAATTCCTGCAGTTACTGTTGATGTTAAATTAAAAGGATTTCCAACAGCAAGTACCCATTCTCCAATTTTTGTTTGATTAGAATCAGCAAATCTTATGTAAGGAAATGATTCTTTACCAATTATTTTCAAAACTGCAATATCAGAAACTTCATCTCCACCAAGTAGTTCAGCTTCATATGTTTTGTTTTCGTTTGTTGTAACCTCAATTGTTGTAGCATTTTCAATAACGTGGTAATTGGTAATGATATATCCATCTTGAGAGACTATAACCCCAGAACCCATTCCAACTCTTTTTCTTTCTCCTTCATTATTAAAGTAGTCCCAAAGTGACGAGCTAGATCTGGATATACTTGTATTTTTTACATGTACAACTGAGTGGATTGTTTTTTCAGCAGCATCAACAAAATCAATAGTCTTTGAAGATGTTTTATTGTAAGGACTATAGGAAATATTAACCATTTTGTCTTCAATAATTTCCTTTGATTCGCTAGGATGATCAATGTAAAAATTATATATAACTAATGCTGTAACAGCTCCAAATGCTGATATCAAGAAAGTTGATAATAGTTTTTTCATTCTTTGTGAGTTTTGATTCAAAATTAATTTTTTTAAATATTAGAAAATATATTTTAACTACTTTTTAACAACTTTTTCTTTTTATATATTCGTCAAATAATTGTATGAAAATAAAATTTCAAAAATTTCAAGGGACTGGCAATGATTTTATTATAATCAATAATATGGAAATGTTATTTCCATCAAATAATAATCAACTTATAAAAAAACTATGTGATAGAAAGTTTGGAATTGGTTGTGATGGTTTAATATTAATTAATCCCTCTGATGATTCTGATTTTGAAATGATTTATTATAATTCTGATGGCTTCATAGGATCAATGTGTGGAAATGGTGCGAGATGTTCTATTCAGTTTGCAAAAAACAACAAGATTATAATTTCCGAAACAACTTCATTTAAAGCTTATGATGGTTGTCATTACGGAAGTATCAATCAAAACATGATTTCACTTTCAATGAATCCTGTTAATGAAATAAAAACCTTTGATGAAGATTTGTTTTTAGATACAGGATCACCACATTATGTAAAAATGGTTCATAATTTAAGGGATTATAGAGTATTTGAAAATGGTAAGAAAATAAGAAACAGTTCATTATTTGCAAAAAATGGAGTTAATGTAAATTTTGTTGAAAAAATTTCTGAGCATGAGTTTTCTGTGAGAACTTACGAAAGAGGGGTAGAGAATGAAACATTATCGTGTGGAACAGGTGTAACAGCTGTAGCAATTTCAATGTTTCATCTTGGAAAAACAAAGTCTAAAAATATTAAAATATTAACGAAAGGGGGAGTACTGAGTGTAGAATTTGATAATAATAAGCTAGGCTATTCAAACATAAAGTTAATTGGAAAAGTAGAAATGATTTTTTCAGGTGAAATTGAGGTATAAATGGTAAATAAAAAATTATATAACATCGTACTATCGTTAGGGATCTTAAGCTTTTTAATTATCCTTTCATTATTTGTTTTTGATTATTATAAGACCTATTATTTGGAAAATACAAATTTTAAAGAGGAGTCAGTTTTTGTTTATATTGAATCTGGTTCAGGATTAAAAAGTTTTAAAAATCAAATAGGTCCACTTGTCAAAGATTCTACAACTTTTTTTAATGCTGCTTATAAAACTAAATATCTTCTAAATATTAAGGCAGGAAAGTATAAGATTAAAAAAGGTTTTAATAATAAAGAAATTATAAATTCTTTGAGATTCAATAATATTCCTGTTAGGGTTACTTTTAACAATTTAGAAAGAATAGAAAATCTTGCATCAAGGGTATCGAAATTTATTGAAGCAGATAGTTTAAGTTTAATGAATTCTTTTTTTGACCCTTATTTTTTGACTGAAAATAATCTAAATTCAGAATCTATTTTTTCTATTTTTCTTCCAAACACTTATGAATTTTATTGGAATACGGCTGCAAATGAATTTAGAGACAAAATGTTAAGTCAATATAACTCATATTGGACAGAATCCAAGAAAGAGAAAGCCAGATTATTGAATCTTTCTCCGATTGAAGTTTCGGTTTTAGCTTCAATTGTTCAGCGCGAAACACCTAAAGTTGATGAAAGACCCACCATTTCAGGAGTTTATTACAACAGATTAAAAAAGAATATGAAGCTACAAGCTGATCCTACTGTTGTATATACAATCAAACAAAAAAAAGGTTTCGATACTAAAATTAGAAGAGTATTGTATAAAGACTTAAAAATAAAATCCCCATATAATACCTATCTTAATCGTGGTTTACCTCCTGGACCAATATACATGCCGGACTTTTCTTCCATTGAGGCTGTATTGAATCTTGAAAACCATAATTTTCTTTTTTTTGTTGCAGATGTAAAAAGACCTGGTTATCATATTTTTGCAAAAACCAATAGGGAGCACAATAGGAATAAACGTCAGTACACGAATTGGTTAAGAAAAAACAATATAAGAAGATAACTATCTGATTTACAGATAATTAAAATTTTATGTATGTTTGCCGAATCATTTTAAATGATTTTATCTTATTCAGGTATGATTTTTAATGTTTTAAAAAACAATTCATTACTGATAATAATTTTTTTATTCTCAACCTCATTTTATTCGTATAATGATTTAGACTTTGATACTGAGTCTGAAGAAACTGATCTTAATTTTGAAGTATTAAATTACTTTGATATAGAAATACCGAACTATGTTTTTTTGCAGAGAGACTTTAATGGATTTAAAGAACTATTAGCCTTTAAAGAATCTACAGGAAACTACAAAAGGATTAACAAATTTGGGTATATGGGTAAATTTCAATTTAATTTAAATACTCTTAAAATGTATAGAGTATTTAATGCTAAAAAATTTATAAATAATCCTAAACTTCAAGAAAGAGTCTTCCTTATTAATGTTCAAAGAAATAAATGGATCTTGAGAAAAGATATCAAATGGTTTGTTGGAACAAAAATTAATAACATTGTTGTTACTGAGTCTGGAATTATAGCCGCTGCTCATCTAGCTGGTCCAGGAAATGTAAAGAAATACCTAAGATCTGGAGGTGCATTTAATTCAAAAGATGCATTTGGGACATCAATTTCAATGTACATGGAATATTTTAAAAATTATGATTTATCCATGATTGAAGCGGTAAGAAAACCCAAGATATAAGTTTAATCTGACTCAATTAAAAATATTGTAGGTCTTTTATTTAAGTCTGGAATTCTTTTTTTCCAATCATTAATGGATTTAGTTTTTATGTATTCTGATTTGTGAGTTATGTCACAGGCAACACAAAGTTTAGTTGAAGAATTTAAAATTTTTAATAATTCAGAAAATAATTTGTTGTTTCTATACGGAGTTTCCATAAAAATTTGGGTGGTTGTGATAGAATTTTTTTCTAGTTTTTTAATAATACTTTTTCTTTCGTTTTTATTTATTGGAAGGTATCCATTAAATTTGAATGATTGACCGTTCATACCAGAGCTCATTAAAGCCATAAAAATGGAGGAGGGGCCTACGAAAGGAACTACTCTAATTCCAAGACTATGAGCTTTTTTAACTATTTCTGATCCAGGGTCAGCAATAGCAGGACAGCCAGCATCAGAAATTAATCCCATGTTAATTCCATTTAAACATGGTTTTAAAAGATTATTTTTTTCCTCTTTTAATGAATGTTTATTTAATGTATAAACCTCTAATTTTGATTGTTCTTTACTTGGTAAAATATTTTTTATTAGAGCTCTTCCTGGTTTTTCATTTTCAAAAATGAAGTGATCAATGTTTTCAATTACTGAAATCTGAGATTCAATACTAAAATTAGTACTTAAATTTCCTAGGTTGTTAGGAATTAAATATAGTTTACCATAAACCATATTTTAGATTTTGTTATACAGTAAACTTTTTCGATAAATCTTCAACGTATTTTCTGAACTGTTTATCAGTAAAAGAAAGGTTATCGACAGTTTTACAAGCATGCAGTACTGTTGCATGGTCTCTATGGCCTATTTGTGATCCAATACTAGCTAGAGAGGCCTTAGTATATTTTTTTGCAAAAAACATTGCTAATTGACGAGCTTGAACAATGTGTCTTTTTCTTGTTTTGGATTGAAGTGTAGAAACGTCCATTTGGAAATATTCGGAAACTATTTTCTGAATGTATTCGATAGAAACTTCTCTTTTGGTGTTTTTAACAAACTTTTCAACTACACTTTTAGCAAGTTCCAGATTGATTTCTTTTTTATTGAAAGAAGATTGTGCAATTAATGATATAACAGCACCTTCAAGCTCCCTTACATTAACCTTTACATTTTTTGCAACAAAGTCAATAACTTCATCAGAAATTTCTAGACCATCACGATATAATTTATTTTTTAATATTGAAACTCTTGTTTCGTAGTCTGGTCTTTGTAATTCAGCAGAAAGTCCCCACTTAAATCTTGAAAGCAGTCTTTGCTCAATATCTTGCATGTCAACTGGAGCCTTGTCCGAGGTTAAAATAACTTGTTTGCCATTTTGATGTAGATGATTAAAAATATGGAAAAATACATCTTGCGTTCCAGTTTTTCCTGAGAAAAATTGAACATCGTCAATAATTAAAACATCAATTATTTGATAGAAATGAATAAAGTCGTTTCTGTTATTTTTCTTTACGGAGTCAATATACTGTTGAGTGAATTTTTCAGCAGAAATATATAAAACAGTCTTTTCAGGAAATTTCTCTTTGACATTAACACCAATTGCATGAGCTAAGTGAGTTTTACCAAGGCCAACCCCACCAAAAATTAATAATGGATTGAATGAAGTTCCACCGGGCTTGTTTGATACTGCCAAACCTGCAGATCTTGCTAATCTGTTGGCATCACCTTCTAGAAAATTTTCAAAAGTATAATTTGGGTTAAGTTGTGATTCAATTTTTAGATTTTTTATTCCTGGAATAATAAAAGGATTCTTTAATTCTGTTTGGATATTACTTAAAGAAAAATCAACTTTTTGAGATGGTAAATCTGTTTTGTATTGGCTTGGTATTTTCTCCGTAAATGGATTTAAATTGCCAAAAGTATTTTCCATCTTAATAACGTAAATAAGTCTAGCGTTTTCTCCTAACTCCTTGTTTAATGCAAGCTTCAATAGTTTTACATAATGTTCTTCTAGCCATTCATAGAAAAATTTACTTGGAACTTGAACACTTAAAACGTTATTCTCAAATTTTATTGGCTTTATTGGCTCGAACCAAGTTTTATATGCTTGAATTTGAATGTTGTCTTTTATAAACTTGAGACAATTATTCCAAACAGATTCAGCTGTAGCCATTTTAAATTTCTTGTTTTATTTGTTGTTGAAAATTACAAAAGTTTGAGAAACGTTTGCAATAATTATTATGTAACAAATATGTGCAAATTTTTATTAAAAAAAAATGATTTTGCTATTGAATATTAATTTTTTTTTATGCATATTAATAATCTTTAAAATTTACACTCATTTCTTTTTTTTTGGAACATAAAATTCAAATAAAGGTTAGATATTGTGAAACAGATCAAATGTCTTTTGTTCACCACAGTAATTATGTTAAATATTTTGAAATGGGACGAATTTCATTACTTAAAAAAATTGGTATTTCTTACAGGAATATCGAAGCACAAGGGATTATAAACCCTGTTATTGATGTCAAAATAAATTTCAGAAAACCAGCTTTGTTTGATGACGATTTGATTTTAACAACTACTTTAAAAGAGTTGCCATCTTACATGATTGAATTCAATTATTTAATTCACCGAAAAAAAGAGCTATTGACTAAAGGATATACTAAATTAATTTTTTTAAATTCAAAAAATAATAAGCCGATTCGATGTCCTAAATATTTACTTGATAAATTTAGTTTGGTTTAAATATTTTTAGCATATCATCACCAACTTTTTGTTTAATTAAAATTTTCCCGTTTAGTTTTGGGCTTTTGATCCCAGAATTAATAATTGTATTACTTTCAAACACTCTAGCTTCGTCCCATAAATTTTCATTTATAAATAAATCCAAAGTTTTTTTTCCTCCTTCAATAATCACAGATTGTATATTTCTTTCAAAAAGTTTTTTGCAAATAAATTTTGCAGGATTTTTATTTTTTAAATAATAGTTTATTGATATTGTTTTTGAAATATCATTAAAGACATTGAAATCATTCTTTAATGATTTTTTATCGTCTAATACGATTCTAATAGGATTGTTTCCATTAACATGTCTGACGTCCAGAACTGGATTATCATCAATTACAGTATTGTAGCCAACTAAAATAGAATGCTCTTCCGATCTCCATTTGTGAACTAATTGTCTGCTTTTATTTGAGCTAATTAAAAATGGTGTATTGTCATTTTTTTTGAGGGGAGCTATAAATTGATCTTTACTTTTAGCCCATTTTAAAATTATATAAGGTCTTTTATGTTTGTTATAGTGTAAGAAATTTTTATGTAATTGATTACATTTATCTTGGCATATACCTGAAATAACATTGATTCCTTTTGTTTTTAAATAAGAAATTCCTTTTCCGTTTACTTTTGAACTAATATCTAAAGTTCCAATTATGACATTTTTAATTCCACTTTTGTATATAAGCTCTGTACATGGTGGAGTTTTACCATGGTGCGAACACGGCTCTAAAGTGACATATAAAATAGCGTTAGATAAGTCTGTTTTACTTTGTAATGGTTTAATGGCATTTACTTCAGCGTGATTACTTCCATAATCACTAGTAACTCCTTCAGAAATTATAATATCATTTTTTAAAACTAATGCCCCTACAGAGGGATTTGGATAATGTTTTGAACTGTTTCTTTTCGCAATTTCAATACATCTTAACATGTATTTTTTATGCTTCTTAACTTCATTTTCATTCATTTAACATATTTTAATTATAGTTATTATAATGTATATTCACTTTACAAAAATAGCTTTATTATATGAATGTTGGTTATGGTTTCGTAATTAGAAAAGTTAAGAAAAATGACAATAAATCTCTTGAGATTGTCTTGTCAAAAGTGATGAGAGAATTTAATGTTCCTGAAACGGGGACTGCTTTGGCTGATCCTGAATTAAAATGCATTTTTGAAACATACAATTTTGAAAAAAGTCAATACTACATTCTTGAAAAGAACAACATTATCTATGGAGGAGCAGGTATTTCTAAATTAAAAGATTCTAAAGAAAATATATGTGAACTTCAAAAAATGTATTTTTTAGAAGAAGCCAGGGGAAAGGGACTCGGTGAAATCATGATTGATTTGTGTATTTCTAAAGCTATCGAATTTGGATTTGATTATTGTTACATTGAAACAATGTTTAATATGTCTGGTGCTCAGAAACTTTATAAGAAAAAAGGTTTCAAACACATTAATAATCCACTTGGGAAAACAGGACACACCTCTTGTCCTGTTTGGATGATAAAAGATTTAAAATGACATTAAAAGAATTTCATAAACTATTTTTTGAAAAATTATCATTAAAGTTTGAAAAAAATGAATTGGATAGTTTTTTTTTCATACTAATTAAGCATTCTTGTAATCTTGAAAGAATTAATTTTATTTTAAATCCCAAAGTTGATCTTTTAAAAGATCAAGAAAATTTTTTGATTAATTCAATTTTATTGTTGCAAAAAGAAACACCAGTTCAATACATTGTGCGTCAAACAGAATTTATGAATTTAAATTTTACAGTAAATAAAAATGTTTTGATTCCAAGACCAGAAACTGAAGAATTAGTTAAGTGGATCATTCAAGATTCTGAAAAGGGTAAAAATATTTTAGAT
>SGZG01000010.1 GCA_004214185.1 Flavobacteriales bacterium
TCTTACTTAATTCTTTAATAATGTAAACATTATTGTTACGCTGTCTATCTCAATATTTTCAATGAACTTATGCAATACATCTTCTGTAATGCGGATGCAAATATACATTGCTTTTTTAATCCCACAAACTTTATTGTAAAAAAATAAAATAATTGTTAATAACATTCATTCTACAGAGATAAGTTGCGCTATTTTTCAAAAAAAATATCATTTTAGGTCTAAAATAATTGACTGATCGCCGTAAGCTCTTTTTAAAACATCTTCAATTATAGCATCTTCTTTATTTTTTTCTGGATCGTATTCTTTTTTTATGGAGATATCAAATAATTTTCCTAACGAATTGTAAGAGAATGCTCTAAAACCGTTCCTTAATTCCTTAACTAGCGAATAAACTGTTTTACCGGTTTCTCTGTATATTAACTTAACTAAAATTTGACCTTCTGTTCTTGTTAGCTTTTTAAGTTGAGCTGAAAGCTCGTTTTCAATATATTTTTCTACAGCTCTAGTATATTTTTTTTTATTTACCCTTCCTTTAATGAGCAATAATCTTTCATTTAACTTTTCTAGTCTTTCTGAAGCTAAAACTGCATAAGGATAAACTTTTAAAGTTTTTCTTTTTACAGTGTAATAATTTAACCTTTCGTTATAATTAGAAAAAACCAGTGGAGGAAATATAGTTATTTCATTTAGCCCTATGGATGTAGTTGGTATTGAATCTCCTTCAACCATTATTAATAAATCATCATTTTGTGAAAATATTGAAGAACAATAAACAACAGAAATTAGAAATATTAATTTTTTCATTTTTTAAATTATGATCAAATATAATTAAGTAATTATGTATTTTTGAATCAAAATTTTACAAATGTCAGAAAAAAAAATTCTTAACACTAAGTCGATCAAATTTTTAGAAAAGTATCTTAACAATCCATCCCCAACAGGTTATGAATGGGAAGGTCAAAAAATATGGATGGATTACTTAAAACCCTATGTTGACGAGTTTATTACTGACACCTATGGAACTGCTGTTGGTGTTATCAACCCAAATGCAAAATTCAAAGTTGTAATTGAGGGACATTCAGATGAGATATCATGGTATGTTAATTATATTACAGAAAATGGATTAATATACGTTATAAGAAATGGTGGAAGTGACCATCAGGTTGCCCCTTCTAAATGGGTTGATATCCACACAAAAAAAGGAATTATAAAAGGAGTGTTTGGATGGCCAGCAATTCACACAAGAAAACCAGGGAAAGAAGAACAACCAACAATGGATACCATATTTATTGATATCGGTGCTAAAAACAAAAAAGAAGTTGAAAAAATGGGAGTTCATGTAGGATGTGTAATTACTTATCCTGATAAGTTTCAAGTTTTAAATAAAAATAAGTTCGTTTGTAGAGCAATAGATAATAGAGCAGGTGGATTTATGATAGCTGAAGTCGCTAGATTACTTCATGAAAACAAAAAGAAATTACCGTTTGGATTATATATAACTAACTCTGTACAAGAAGAAATTGGACTTAGAGGAGCAGAAATGATAACCCAAAGAATTAAACCAGATATTGCAATCGTAACTGACGTATGCCATGATACTTCTACTCCAATGATTAATAAAAAAGCTCAAGGAGATAATACTATGGGTGCGGGTCCGGTAATTTCCTATGCTCCTGCTATTCAAAATAAACTAAGAGAAAGAATAATTGAAACTGCAGAAAAGAAAAAAATACCATTTCAAAGACACGCTTCATCAAGAAGTACTGGAACCGATACAGACGCATTTGCTTATAGTAACGGAGGAGTAGCTTCTGCATTAATATCTTTACCACTAAGATACATGCATACAACAGTTGAAATGGTTCAGAAAGATGATGTAGAAAATGTTATAAAACTTATTTACGAAACACTTCTCACTATTAATGAGAGTGAAGACTTTAGTTATTTTAAATAATAAAATTTTTTTTAGGAATTTAGTAAAATTTGATCAACTATTTCAGGATTTAATAAGGTTGAGATATCTCCAAAATTTTCTTTTTCACCTGAGGCTATTTTTCTGAGTATTCTTCTCATTATTTTACCACTCCTTGTTTTAGGAAGGCCTGGAACTATTTGAATTATATCTGGTTTTGCAATTGGCCCAATTGTTTTAGAAATCAGGTCTTTTATTTCCTTTTGCATATCAAGATCAAGTTTGTCATTTAGTAATATAACAAAAGCTCTTAGTGCATTTCCTTTTATGTCATGTGGATACCCGACAACTGCGCTTTCTACGACATTTTCATGAAGGTTAATTGCATCCTCAATAGGAGCGGTTCCTAAGTTATGTCCAGAAACAATGACAACATCATCAACTCTTCCTGTAATTCTAAAATTTCCATTAATGTCTGTTAGTGCTCCATCCCCTGGAAAATAATATCCAGGATAGGCAGAAAAATAAACATTTTTATATCGATGATGATCTCCATAAATTGTTCTAGCAATTGAAGGCCATGGAAATTTAATAGCCAGAATCCCCTCTGAATCATTTTCAAAAATTTCTTTTCCATCCTTGTCTAAAAGAATAGGTTGAATTCCAATCATAGGAACGGTTGCAAACGTTGGTTTATCTTTTGTAACACCAGCAAGTGAGGAAAGCATTATTCCACCAGTTTCAGTTTGCCACCAAGTATCCACAATTGGACATTTTGATTTTCCTATATTTTTATCATACCAATTCCATGCTTCTTCGTTGATTGGTTCACCGACCGATCCAAGAACTTTTAGAGAAGAAAGATCATTATTCTCAACCAACGAAACAGGATGTTTTGCAAGAGCTCTTATTGCAGTTGGTGCAGTATAAAAATGAGTAATTTTATGCTTTTCAACAATTTTCCAAAACCTTGAAAAATCTGGATATGAAGGAACACCTTCAAACATAACTGAAGTTGCACCTGAAAGCAATGGCCCGTAAACAATATAACTGTGCCCTGTAATCCACCCAATGTCTGCAGTACACCAATAAATATCGTTAGGTTTATACTGAAAAACATTCAAGAATGTATAAGCTGTATAAATCATGTAACCTCCACAAGTGTGAACCATACCCTTTGGTTTTCCAGTCGATCCAGATGTGTATAAAATAAACAGCATGTCCTCAGAATCCATTTCTTCAGCTTCACATTCGTTTGATACCATAGCAATTTCATCATGCCACCAAGTTTGATTGTCTTTTAATTTTATATTGCTATTTATTCTTTTTAAAATTATTGTGGATTCTATTGAGTTGCATTCAAGTAATGCGTCATTGGCAATTGAAATTAAATCAATAACCTTTGAGCCTCTATAACTTCCATCTGCTGTTAAGAGTACTTTACAGTTAGCATCATTTATTCTTGCTGATAAAGCTGATGAAGAAAATCCAGCAAAAACAACTGAATGAACTGCTCCAATTCTCGCACAAGCAAGAACAGCAACAGTAAGTTCTGGAACCATAGGCATATATATACAAACTCTATCGCCTTTACCAACATTTTTACTTTTTAATACATTAGCAAATCGGCATACTCTAGAATGCAATTGTTTGTAACTTATTTTTTCAGATTTTGAATTAGGATCATTAGGTTCAAATAAAATAGCTGTTTTATCTGGATTTGTAGATAAATGTCTATCAAGACAATTTTCAGTAATGTTTAGTTTACCATTAATAAACCACTTGAACTCAGGCTTATCAAAATCAAAATTTAAAACTTTATCCCATCTCTTTTTCCAGACAAAAGTTTCTGCAATATTAGTCCAAAATTTTTCTGGATGTTTTATGCTTTCGTCATATAATTTTAAATATTGATTCTCAGATCTTGCAAGATAGTCTTCTATTTTCTTCAAAATGTAATAATTTAATCTTAAATATATAAAATTTAGACTAAGAGTTTAGTCTGTATTTAAGTATTGCATTATTTATTTGCTTAACCAATGTAGGTCCACTATAAATTAGGCCTGAATATAGCTGAATCAACGAAGCACCTGCTTTAATTTTTTCAATTGCATCTTCAGGACTCATGATTCCACCAACTCCGACTATAGGAATTGATCCATTAGAGTTTTTATGTAAAAATCTTATAATTTCTGTTGATTTATCTTTTAATGGAGCTCCACTTAAACCACCTTTTTCGTTTATTATTTTTGAAGTGTTTTTCAACTGAGACCTGTCAACTGTAGTGTTTGTTGCAATTATTCCATCAATTTTGGTTTCTTTAACTACTTCAATTATATCTAAGAGTTGATTTTCACTCAGGTCTGGAGCTATTTTTAGTAAAATGGGTTTAGGATATTTTTTTGATTTGTTGTTTTGCTGTAATTTATTTAGAAGATGTCTTAAATTTTCTTTATGTTGTAAATCTCTTAAATTTTCAGTGTTTGGTGAGCTTACGTTTACAGCAAAATAATCAACGTAGTCAAATAAATTATCAAAAGAAATTAAATAGTCAGAAATTGTATCTTCAAAAGTTGTATTTTTATTTTTACCTATATTTCCTCCAACAATAATTTTTCCTTTTTTTCTTAATCTTTTAGCAATTTTTTTTACACCATCATTATTAAATCCCATTCTATTGATAATTGCTTCTTGATCAACAATCCTAAATAATCGTTTTTTTGGATTTCCTTTCTGAGGAAGAGCAGTAACCGTACCTATTTCAACAAATCCAAATCCCAAACTTGAAAACTCTTTAACCAGTCTAGCATTTTTATCCAAACCAGCTGCTAATCCAACAGGATTCGGAAAATCGATTCCGAACAAATTAGTTTCGAGTTTAGAATTATAAGGTCTGTAAATAAATCTTATGAAATAAAATAAAAAGGGTATTTTACCAAGAAATCTGAGACATAAAAAGGTAAAATCATGAACTTTTTCAGCATCAAATAAAAAAAGAAATGGTCTAATTATTAATTTGTATATCAACTTTAATTTATTACTTCTTTTTAGGTTTTGAATTTAATTTTAAACTCATTTCATGAGAAATTGCTGATACTTCAAATCTCATCTTACCTGCCATTGTTTCAATTACACAGGTTTCACTGCCCTCAACAATTTCAATAATTTTTCCATGTAAACCACTTTTAGTAATGACTCTATCTCCTCTTTTTAGTTGATTTAAAAAGTTTTTTTCTTTTTTTTGCTTACGCATAGGGCCAAGAATCATTAAGAATAAAAGTGCTCCTGTAAATAAAATTAGTGGTATTAAATCCATAGTTTATGATTTTGGAATAACAATTGATTTTATATTTAAAATATGCTTTCCTTTTGATGTGTTAGTAATTAATGTCACGGCTTTTCTTTGCATTCCTGGCCTATTACTTGAATCAAATTTAACAACAATTTTACCTGATTCACCTGGCTTAATTGGAGTGTTTTTTGGATAATCAGGCACAGTGCAACCACAGCTTCCAGATGCTTCAGAAATAATTAAATTTGACTTTCCAACATTTGTAAACATAAACTCTGTTTCTGCAATTTCACCCTCTTTTATTTCTCCAAAATCATGATTATTTTTATTGAACTCAATGATTGGAAAATCTGGTGTATTATTTAATCTTTCTTTTGTTGACTGAACATTTTCTTTCTTAATTTTCTTTGATGGATCAGAATCACACGAAGTAATTGAAAATGAAACAATAAACGATAAAAAAGTAATGTAGATGAGGTTTTTTTTAATTTTCATGTTTTATAAATTATGATGTTCAAAATTAAATAAATTATCTCAAACCTCTTTTATTCTTTTTAATAAGTCCTTCATCTGAAAGTTTTTTTGAAAGTTTATCCAAAATTCCATTGATAAAAACATTACTTTTTTTACTTGAATATTCTTTAGCTATTTCTAAATATTCATTTATAGATACTTTTAAAGGAATAGATTTAAAATATAAAAATTCTGTTAGACACATTTGAAGTAAAATCAAATCAATTTGAGCGATTCTGTCATTATCCCAGTTTAATGTAATCTCTGAAATATTTTTTTCTAAAGTTGTTTTCTCTTCAATTACTTTTTTTATCAACTTAATTCCAAAATCAGCATCGTCTTTGTTTTTGTAAATATCTTTCATAAAAACAATTTTCTTGGAAGATTTTTTTGTATTCTTTAATAAGCTTAAGATTAAAGAATTTACCAATGGTAAATCATTCAACCATGAAATTTCTTTATCCTCAATAAAATCATAAAGTTTTTTATTGGATGCAATAATGTTTCTAAATATGTTAACCAAGAAGGACTGATCGTCATCATATGATGCATTTTTTTTCCTTAAATATTTTATCGTTAAGTCGTTGCTGTAAATTTCTTTCCAAATGGATGATAGAAGCTCAGGGTGAGATTCCCAATAATCTATTTTATAATTATTAACTTTTTCAGAAAGAAAACTATCTTCTGAAATTTTTTTTAAAATTAAATTTTTACAAATATTTTCAAGTGAGACATCACTTTCATTACTTAAATATTTATTTTTATTTTTTTTGTGAATTTCATTTGCCATCAAATATAATTCACTTAATAAAGAAAATAATGTAATGTATAATTTGAAAAAATTTTGATTGGATTTTAAAAAGTATTTGATTTGAAAGTCTATATTTTTTTCAAACGATTTATCGTAAGCATAAACAACTTCAAGTGCCTTAATTCTAAGCTGGCGTCTATTTAACATTTTAAAAGAACTTATTTATCTAACAAAATTAGTCTATTTTTTAGATTTCACACACAACTATTTGAAGAATTGCATGAACATTGATGTATATTTGGCTGATACAAAATGAAAGAATTAAGATATCTAAATAAGTTTCTATATAAATACAGGACAAAGCTTATTATTGGTTTTTTTATAACAATAACTGCCAGAATTTTTGCTTTGGTTGCTCCTAACCTAGTCGGAAATTCAGTAACATTAATTGAAAATTATGTCGTTTCATCCTCAGTAGAGTTAGGAGAATTAAAAAATAAGTTGCTTTTAAATATTACATTAATTGTTGGTTCAGCTATTATTGCTGGAATATTTACATTCATAATGAGACAAATGATTATAAATGTTTCAAGATATATTGAATTTGATTTAAAAAACATTATATATATAAAGTACCAATCACTCACTTACGATTTTTATAAAAACAATAGAACCGGCGACTTGATGAATAGAATTAGTGAAGATGTAAGTAAAGTTAGAATGTACGTTGGTCCCGCAATCATGTACACCATTAATACATTAACTTTATTTGTAATTGTAATCTCATATATGATAAGTGTTGCTCCAAAACTGACAGCTTATGTATTACTTCCCCTTCCACTTTTATCATTTATTATTTATAAAATAAGTAAAATGATAAATATTAGAAGTAAAATTGTTCAAGAATACCTTTCAAAACTAACAACATTTACACAAGAATCATTTTCTGGTGTAAAGATTATAAAAACATATACAATCGAGGATTCTATTAATCAAAGTTTAAGAGTTATCGCTAGTGATAGTAGGGAAAAAAACATGTCTCTAGTAAAAATTCAATCTTGGTTTTTTCCATTAATGATTTTACTTATAGGCACAAGTAATATTTTAGTAATATATGTTGGAGGAATACAATATATGAATGGTGAGATTGAACTTGGATTATTAGCCGAATTCATAATTTACGTCACTATGCTAACGTGGCCTGTGGCGACGGTAGGTTGGGTGACATCAATAGTTCAGCAGGCAGAAGCATCACAAAAAAGAATAAATGAATTTTTAGAAACCCAATCTGCTGATTTGTTCGATAACATTAAAAAATCTGATCTCGATGGAGATATTATTTTTAAAAATATTTCCTACACTTTCAAAGAAACTAATATAAATGCACTAAGTAATATTTCTTTTAAAGTTAAAAGAGGTGAAAAAATTGCTCTCATGGGTGATGTTGGATCAGGAAAAACAACAATTTTAGAAATACTTGCAGGAGTATACAAACCTGATAATGGAAAAATTTTTATAAATAATAACGATATAAAAAATATTTCATTAAGTGATTTAAGAAATTTTATTGGATATGTTCCACAAACAACATTTTTATTTTCTGACACAATTGAAAACAACATCAAATTTGGAAAAGAAAATGCATTATTAAGTGAAGTTGTTTTGAGTGCTAAAACTTCTTGTCTAGATGAAGATATTAAAAGTTTCAAAGATGGTTACAAAACATTACTTGGAGAAAGAGGTGTTAACCTTTCAGGTGGACAAAAACAACGTTTAGCTATAGCAAGAGCATTGATAAAAAATCCAAAAATATTAATACTTGATGATAGTCTTTCAGCTGTTGATACTGAAACAGAGGAAATGATTTTAAATAACATGAAAAACACTACTAAAAATACTACCTTTTTTATATCAACACATAGGATATCAACTTCAAAAAAATGTGATAAAATAATATTTCTAAATAATGGTAAAATTGAAAGCTTTGGTACTCATGATGAACTATTAAAAGAAAAAAAATCATATTTTTCTATATATTCTAAACAAACTCAAGAAAAAAGAAATTAATTAATATTTGGTGAGTTTATTTTTTTTAATCATTTTTGATTGTAAATAATCTAGATATGGAAGAAAAAAAATACAATGCTAACGAAGATATTTTCTCTAAAATTTTAAGAGCTGGAAGAAGAACTTATTTTTTTGATGTGAGATCAACAAAAGCTGGTGATTACTACTTGACAATTTCAGAAAGCAAAAAATTTACTAATGAAGATGGATCTTTCTATTTTAAAAAACACAAAATCTATTTGTACAAGGAAGATTTTCAAGGTTTTACTGACCTTCTAAAAGAAATGACACAGTATATTATTGACGAAAAAGGTTTAGAAGTAATTAGTGAAATACACCAAAAAGATTACAAGAAAGAAGATAACACTAACAGTGAGAAATCAGAACAAGTTGAAGAAGAAAAGAATGAAAAAGAGAATTTTACTGATGTAAATTTTGACGATATATAACTCAAATCTATGAAAATTATTTATAGCTTATTTCTATTTCTAAGTATAAATTTATTTTCTCAGGAAATATATGATCTTGAATATTATTTTGGAGAAGATTATAAGAACTTCAATGAAGATATTCCAAAACCAAGTGATTTTTTACTTAATGGTAAAGAAGTTGGATCCTCTCACGTTAGTCATGACAGATTAATTCAATATATGTATGCGTTAGCAAACGCATCAAAAAGAATAGATATTGAAAATAGAGGTTTTTCATATGAGGGAAGACCTTTAGTTTTACTTACAATAACATCAGAAGAAAATCATGATAACTTAATAAAATTCAAAAGAAGTCATATAGACTATATTGATGGTAAATCAGATAATAAATCTTCTAATTTTTATAATAGACCAGTAGTAATATATCAAGGCTATTCAATTCATGGTAATGAACCTAGTGGAAGTAATGCAGCTATGTTGTATGCCTACTATTTGGCCTCTTCAAATTCAGATGATGTAAAAAATCAATTAAAGAATTCCATTATTCTATTAGATCCCTCTCTTAATCCTGATGGCCTACAAAGATTTGCTAATTGGGTTAATACAAATAAAAGCCAAAATCTAAATTCAGACAGTAATGACAGAGAATTTAACGAACATTGGCCACGTGGAAGAACAAATCACTATTGGTTTGACATGAATCGTGACTGGTTACCTACTCAATTACCGGAATCCAAAGTTAGAATAAAAACATTTCAAGATTGGTATCCAAATGTTTTAACTGATCATCACGAAATGGGGACTAATTCTACTTTTTTTTATCAACCAGGAATACCTTCTAGAGTAAATCCACTAACTCCAAAAAAAAACCAAGAGTTAACTGCTAAAATTGGCAAATACCATGAAAGTATATTGAGTAAAAACGGATCGTTTTTCTACAGTGAAGAAGACTATGATGACTTTTACTATGGAAAAGGTTCTACTTATCCAGATATTAATGGTGGAATTGGAATTTTATTTGAACAAGGTAGTTCAAGAGGACATCTTCAAGAAAGTATAAATGGAAATATTTCGTTTCCATTTACGATCAAAAATCAATTATTAACATCAATTTCAACTTTGAAGGCTTCTGTTGATTTAAAAAAAGAATTATTTGATTATCAGAGAGAATTTTTTAATTCAAATAAACATAACAGAAATGAGTATCTAATAGTAGGTGACCAACATGATAGATCAAAACTTTATCACTTCCATGAAATTTTAAAAACCCATAATATAATTACAAAAAAATTAGATGAAGATAAAATTGTAAATGGAATAAAATTTAAAAAAAATAATTCTTTTTTAATTCCGAAAGATCAGAGAAATTCAAGATTATTAAACGCGATGATTAATAATCAAACTTCTTTTAGGGACAGTTTATTCTATGATGTTTCAGCTTGGTCATTTTTACACTCTTTTAATCTTGAACATACATATATCAAATCAAATGAAAAATTTAACGAATTTAATTTTTCCAAACCAGTTGGATCAATAATATCAAAAAGTGATTATGCATACGTATTCCGCTGGAACGATTATTACTCACCAAAGGCTCTTTATAAACTTTTATCTCATGGTTTGAATATTAAAGTTTCAACTGATAAGTTCACCATTGAAAACAATAACTTTAGCTATGGTTCCATTCTTGTTCCTGTTTCAAATCAAAATAAGAGCATCAATGAAATTAATAATATTATTGAGGAAATTTCAAATGAAACAGGAGTAAATTTTTATGGTTTTAATACTAGCAAAACAAATGGAATTGATCTTGGAAGTAATGATTTTAAAAAAATTAATTTGCCTAAAATCGGTTTAATTGTTGGAGACGGAGTTTCAAGTTATGATGCTGGTGAAATTTGGCACCTCATGGATACCAGGTATGAGATTCCAATAACAAAGCTCAAATATAATTCCCTATCAAAAATTGATTTGAGTAAATACAATGCTCTAATTTTTGTTAATGGATCCTATGGAGATAAAAATACTATTGAAAAATTAAAGAACTGGGTTAAAAATGGTGGTAATTTAATTGGTTTTAGAAATGCAACTAAATGGCTTAACAGCAATGATTTTATCAAACTGGATTTTATTGAAAATACTGCGGTTCCAAAAGATGTGAAATTTATTGATAAAAATAAATTTTACGGAGCACAATTAACTAGCGGTGCTATTTTTAATGTCAAATTAGATTTAAGTCATCCAGTTAATTACGGATATCATAAAGAAGATTTATCAATTTTCAGAAATACCAACATATATTTAAAAAATGATAAACTAAGTTTCAACAATCCAATAAAATATTCAAAAGAGAATTCGCTAGTTAGTGGATATATATCAAAACTTAATTACAAATCAATTCTAAATTCAAGACCTTTTGTTAGCTCAAGACTTAATAAAGGTCGTGTAAGTGTTTTTACTGATAATACAAACTTTAGAGCCTTTTGGTATGGAACAAATAAACTAATGATTAATACAATTTTCTTTGGAAAATTGATGTAATCTACTTATTTGTAGGCGCTTTGGATTTCTCGAAAGGTCTGTATAATAAATTTTTTATACTTCCATTTTCTTCTTCATTAAAAAAAGTATCAACACCATATATAATTTTTGATGGATTCAAAGTTTTAAAAGTACCAAATAACCTATCCCAGAAAGAGAAAATATTTCCATAGTTCGAATCTGTATATGGCATAACATAATGATGATGAACTTTATGCATATTGGGGGTTACAATAAAAAAACTCAAATATTTATCAAAAGAAGGATTTATATTGATGTTTGCATGATTAAATTGTGATAAAATAACTGACAGAGATTGATATAGAAAAACCAGCCCCATATTTGCTCCAAGGAGTGCTACACCCATTAATGTAAAAAGATATCTAACTACACTTTCAAATGGATGATGTCTATTAGCGGTGGTGGTATCAACTTTATGATCAGAATGATGAACCAAGTGAATTTTCCACAAAAATTTTACTTTGTGTTGTACATAATGAGGTAAATATGCTCCGATTAAATCAAGTAATAATATACCAAGAATAATATACAGTGAAAGTGGTAAAGAATCATAAAAGTTTAATAATCCAAAATTATTTTCAACTACTAAGTCAGAAACTTTTAATAAAACAAAGGCAAGGGAAAAATTTACAAGTACTGTGGTGAAAGTGAAGAAAAAATTGGGCATAGCATGCCTAAATTTTTTATAATTAAAATTGAATAATGGTATGATAGCTTCTATTGACCAAAAAAATGTTATTCCTCCAATCAGTATAATTGATCTATGAAGCGAAGATATGTTTTCAAAGTATGTGATTATTTCGTTCATTATCCTTTAAAATTAAGTGCAATTTATGTAAAATAGATTTAAATTTGAAATAAATATATGTTATGGCAAGAACACCCTCTGTAATGGTTCCTCTTGGTTTTAAAGCCCCAAAGTTTGAACTATTGGACGTAGTATCTAATACAGTCTTAAAATCAGAAAATCTCTTTGGAAAAAAAGCAACAATGATTATGTTTATATGTAATCATTGTCCATTTGTTAAATATGTCAATAAACAAATTGTAGAAATAGCAAATACTTATGATAGTTTAGGAATAAGCTTTATAGCAATCTCAAGTAATGATATTGTTAATTATCCCGAAGATTCACCTGAAAAAATGAAAAAAGTAGCAAGTATAGAAAATTATTCTTTTCCTTATTTGTATGATGAATCACAAGATGTGGCTAAAGCATATGATGCTGCATGCACACCAGATTTTTTTGTGTTTAATTCAAACGAAGAATTGGTATATAGAGGACAACTGGACGATTCCAGGCCTGGTAATGATATTCCGATTAGTGGAAAAGATATAATAAATGTTTTTGAATGTATTTTAAGTTCGAAGCCGATAACAATAAATCAAAAACCCAGCATTGGATGCAATATTAAATGGAAAAGTTAAAGTAATTCAACTTCAAAAATTAGAGTTGCATTTGGAGGAATTACTCCACCTGCCCCAGCTTCTCCATAGGCTAAGTTAGATGGTATTACAAACTTGGCTTTATCTCCTTTTTTTAATAACATAATTCCCTCATCCCAACCTGGTATTACTTGTCCTATACCAACATTAAACTCAATGGGTTGATTTCTTTTATATGATGAATCAAAAACAGTTTCATCTATTAACATACCTTTATAGTGTACTTTTACTGAGTCTCCTTTATCTGGAGACTTTCCTTTACCATTAGAAATAATATTATATCTAAGACCTGAGCTGGTAACTTTGAATCCTTTAGAAATATTCTCAATTATTTGTTTTTCTTTAAGAAGCTTTTCTTTAATTTCTTTTTTTCTTTTCTCTGTAAATAATTTGAAATTTGTTACAGAATTCCAATTTTTTGCTTCTTCACCAACTCTAATTATTGAGCAAGTTTCAATTGAATCATCTTGTTTAATATTATTAACAATTTCTTGGCCTTCAATAACTTCTCCAAAAACAGTGTGTTTGTTATCAAGCCATGGAGTTGGAACATGGGTGATAAAAAATTGACTTCCGTTAGTTGACTTACCTGAGTTTGCCATAGAAAGAATTCCAGGTTTGTCATGTCTTAAATCATTATGAAATTCATCATCAAACTTATAACCCGGGTCACCAGTTCCTGTTCCTAGAGGGCAACCCGTTTGAATCATAAAATCAGGTATTACTCTATGAAACTTCAATCCATCATAATAAGGAGAGTTAGCAGGTTTGTGAGAATTTTTGACTAAACCCTCACTTAGGTTAATAAAATTTGCAACTGTTCCGGGAGTTTTATCATAATGTAAAACTAAAGTGATATCACCTTTATTAGTTTTAATTTTTGCGTATATACCATCTTCCATAAATGTGATTTTTTAAATGAAGCCGCAAGATAAATTAAACTTTAAAAATAATGGCATATTATTTTTTTTTAATTTGAAATATCATTTATAAATTTTAATCTGTATAATCTTAAATCAGATTCTTCATATTCATCTTCAAACTCTTCAATCGCAAGATTAATATCGTCTGACTCAGTGTCAATAAAAAAATCATACAATTCCTGCTGTTGATCCTCATCAAAAAAATCATCAATCATGTAATCTATATTTATTTTTGTGCCTGAAAATACTATTTTTTCAAGTTCATTAATCATTTCTAAAATTTCCAAACCTTTATTATCTGCTATGTCTTCGAGTGGCATTTTTCTATCGATACTTTGTATAAGAAACATTTTTAGAGAAGAATTTAAACCACTGGATTTTATAATCAAATCTTCAGGTCTTATAATATCATTATCATCAACATAATCAGAGATAATTTTTAAAAATGAGTCACCAAATTTCCTTGCTTTACCTTCCCCTACCCCATTTATATTTTTTAATTCATCTATTGTTATAGGATATTTAAGTGACATTTCTTCTAAGGAAGATTCTTGAAAAATAACGTAGGGTGGAACTTTTTTCAATTTAGCTACTTTTTTCCTCTCAGAAAAAAGTATTTTTAGAAGATTTTTATCGTTAATTGATTTCAAGTTGTGATTTACTTTTATGTTCAAATCTGAAACACGGTTGTGATTTTCAGTAATAAAAAAATCAGAAGGATTAGAAAGGTATTTTTCAGAAAACTCATTTAATTTTAAAACACCATAAGATTCAATGTTTTTATTTAAAATTTTATTTACTAACATGTGTCTGATTAATGAATTCCAAAAGCTAGAATCTTTTTCTTTACCATAACCAAAAAGTTCGTTAGAAATAACATTATGAGATCTTAAAAGATTGTTTTCCCTACCTATTAAATAAGAGACAAGATCTTTAGTTCTATATTGTTCTTTTGTATGCTTAATTAATTTTAAAACTTTTAAAACATCTTGATTAACCTTTATTTTTGGTTTTGGATTTTTCATATTATCGTCCATCATTGCCCCTTCACCATTAATTTCGTCAAAATCTTCACCAAAATAGTTCAATAAAAATTTTCTTCTTGACATAGAAGTCTCTGCATATGCAGCAACTTCATCTAATAATGCAAAATTTTGTTCCTGTTCAGCAACAGGTTTTCCAGACATGAACTTCTCTAATTTTTCAATATCCTTGTGAGAATAAAAAGTCAAACAATGTCCATCCCCACCATCTCTTCCAGCTCTACCAGTCTCCTGATAATAACTCTCCAGACTCTTTGGAATATCATAATGAATAACAAACCTAACATCTGGTTTGTCAATACCCATTCCAAAGGCAATAGTAGCCACGATTACATCACACTCCTCCATTAAAAACATATCTTGATTTTTGACTCTTACTTTTGAGTCTAAACCAGCATGATAAGGAAGAGCATTAATATTATTTAATTGTAAAATTTGAGATAACTCATTTACACTTTTTCTTGATAAACAATATACAATTCCCGATTTTCCCTCTCTTTTTTTTATAAATGAAATGATATCTTTATTAATATCATCTGTCTTTTTTTTCACCTCATAAAATAAATTAGGTCTATTAAATGAAGATTTAAAAACAACCGCATCTAATATTCCTAAATTTTTAATCATGTCTTCTTGAACTTTTTTTGTTGCTGTTGCTGTGAGTGCAATTATTGGTATATCAATTTTTATTCTATTCAATATGGATTTTAAATTTCTGTATTCTGGCCGAAAATCATGACCCCACTCAGAAATGCAATGAGCTTCATCTACTGCTAAAAAGGATATGTTTGCTCTACTTAAAAAATCAATATATTCCTTTTTGGCTAAAGATTCAGGAGCAACATATAATAATTTAGTAATACCATTTTTAATGTCATCCTTTACATTGGCAATTTGTGAATTATTTAAGGATGAATTTAAGACATGTGCAATTCCATCATTAGAGTAGAGACTTCTAATTACATCAACTTGATTCTTCATTAAAGCAATCAGAGGAGATACTACTAAAGCTGTTCCCTTGGACAATAAAGCAGGCAATTGAAAGCAAAGTGACTTGCCTGCTCCTGTAGGCATAATCACCATCAAACTGTTTTTGTTTAAAAGAGTTGAGATTATTTTTTCTTGTTGTCCCTTAAACTTTGAAAATCCAAATATATTTTTTAATTCTTTATTTAAGTCTAATTTTAGTGACATTAAATTTCTTAAACAGGTATTTTGTACCTTTGTATCTTAAATATAACATTTTAAAGACGATTAAAAAAAACAAACTTGAATCAGAAAAAAAATATTTTAGATATAGCAAAAGAATCTTTTAATAATCAAGGAAATTCCATTATCGCCTTGAATGATTTAATAAACGATGATTTTGAAAAAGCTGTAAACACAATTTATAATTCTAGTGGAAGAGTTATTGTTAGCGGAATTGGAAAAAGTGCCATAATTGGAATGAAGATTGTGGCAACATTAAATTCAACAGGAACTCCATCTGTTTTTTTGCATGCTGCTGAAGCAATTCATGGTGATCTTGGGATTGTTCAGGAAAACGACATTATAATATTAATTTCTAAGAGTGGAAATACCCCTGAAATTAAAAATCTTGTTCCCTTTTTAAAACAAAGATCTATTCCAATTATTTCAATAAACTCAAATAAAAATTCATATTTAGCTATTAATTCCAATTACTTTTTAAATTGTTTTGTTGAAAAAGAAGCATGTATAAACAATCTAGCACCAACAACAAGTACAACAGCGCAATTAGTAATTGGAGATGCATTAGCGATATGTTTATCTTATTTAAATGGATTTAGTGAAAAAGACTTTGCAAAACACCATCCTGGCGGAACCCTTGGAAAAAAGTTGTACTTAAAAGTAAGTGATATTCTAGATAATAATTTAAAACCTGAGCTTTCAAGAAATGATGATTTTAAAACTGTAATTGATACTATTTCTAAAAATCTTTTAGGAGCTGCTGTTGTGACAGAAAATAAAAAACCAGTTGGAATTATTACAGATGGAGATATTAGAAGAGCGTTCAACAAAAGTAAAAATATAAGTAAACTACTTGCTAGTGATTTAATGTCGCTGAAACCTATAGAAATAAATTCTGGAATTTTGGCCACTAATGCACTAGATATTATGAACAAAAATAAAATAACCCAATTAGTTGTAGTTGATAATGGTATGTATATTGGGTTAATTCACCTACATAACATCATAAAAGAAGGTCTAGTCTAATGAAAGATAATAGTACTGATGAAATGTCTTTTTTGGATCATCTTGAAGACTTAAGATGGCACCTAATAAGATCTGTAATGGCAATATTACTAACTGGATCTGTAGCTTTTTTAGCAAAGGACTTTATTTTTGATCAGGTTCTTTTTGGTCCAAAAAAGGTAGATTTTTTTACATATGATCTACTTTGTAATATTTCTAATTTAATTGGATTTGATGATAGTTTCTGTATAAATGAAATGCCTTTTAGAATTCAAAGTAGAACTATGTCAGGGCAATTCTCAGCACATATATGGATGTCAGTCACTGCTGGATTTATATTGTCATTTCCATATGTTATTTATCAATTTTGGAGTTTTGTAAGTCCAGGTCTTTATGAAAATGAAAAAAGTAATGCTAAAGGATTTATATTTATTTCTTCATTTTTATTTTTTTTAGGAGTTCTTTTTGGATATTACATAGTTACTCCACTCTCAATTAACTTTCTAGGTTCTTACAGTGTCAGTACACAGATTTTCAATGATTTTGATTTAGATAGTTATGTTGGATTAGTTAGAGCTTCGGTAATTGCATCAGGTCTAATTTTTGAATTACCCATAATAGTCTATTTTCTAACTAAAATTGGTTTGGTAACACCTGAATTAATGATTAAATACAGAAAATTTGCTCTCATCATAGTTTTAACCTTATCTGCTATAATTACTCCACCTGACGTCGCAAGTCAAATAATTGTTGCAATTCCAATAGTAATTCTATACCAAATAAGTATTTATATTTCTAGATTTGTTTTAAAGAAAGAAAATCAAAGTGTTGTAAAATGAAGTTAAAAGCTAAAGGATTATTCAAATCATATAAGGGTAGAAAAGTTGTTAACGACATTGAAATTGAAGTTAATCAAGGTGAAATTGTTGGTCTACTCGGACCAAATGGGGCAGGAAAAACAACTAGTTTCTATATGATTGTTGGCCTAATCAAACCAGACGGTGGCATAATATCACTGGAAAATGATGAAATTACAAAATTACCTATGTATTTGAGAGCAAAAAAAGGAATAGGTTATTTAGCACAAGAAGCTTCCGTTTTTAGAAAATTGTCTATTGAAGATAATATTAAAGCTGTTTTAGAGCTCACAAATCTGTCAAAAAAAGATCAAAACTCAAAACTTGAATCTTTGCTTGATGAATTTAACCTTCAAAAAATAAGAAATAGCAGAGGCGATTTACTTTCTGGAGGTGAAAGAAGAAGGACTGAAATCGCTAGAGCTTTAGCAACTGATCCAAAATTTGTTTTATTAGATGAACCTTTCGCCGGTGTAGATCCAATAGCAGTTGAAGACATTCAAAAAATAATATCACATTTAAAAGAAAGAAATATTGGAATTTTAATTACAGATCATAATGTTCAAGAAACTTTAGCCATTACAGACAGAACTTATTTGATGTTTGAAGGAAATATTTTAAAGTCTGGAAAACCTGAAGATTTAGCTAAAGATGAATTAGTTAGAAAGGTTTATCTAGGTCAAAATTTTGAATTTAGACAAAAGAAACTAAAGTATAAATCTTAAAAAATTTGTGATTATATAAATTACAACTATAATTGGAATTGAAGCAAAACCAAAAACAGCAATAAATAATATAGATACTAGAACAAATAAATAAATTAATTTATTTTCTTTAAAACTTAAGTTTTTTAACTTAAAAGAAAACATGTTTAGGTTAGAAACCAGTAAAGAAGATGAAATCAAAACTATAAAAACTACTAAATAAATATTTTGAAAAAGTGCACTTATTTCAAAATAATCAATAAAAAAGGGTATAAAAACTATTAGAAGTGCATTAGCTGGTGTCGGCAAGCCCTTAAAGTTTGAATCAATACTATTAACGTTAAATTTTGCAAGTCTGTATGATGATGCAACAGTAATCAAAAATGCTATAAAAGGAACAAATTTTACATAAGTACTAGATGAATTATTAACTACATAACTTGAGCTTTCAATAAGTTGTAACATTACAACTGAGGAAGTTAAACCAAATGTCACCAAATCTGAAAGTGAATCCAGTTGAATACCAAGCTGCGAATCTATTTTAAATTGTCTAGCAAAAAAACCGTCAAAAAAATCACAAAACATTCCGGCTAATACTAAATATGCTAAAGTTTCAAGATCACCCATTATACCATAATACACAGCAAGACATCCAAAAAATAAATTGGTTAATGTCAAAAAGTTGGGTATAAATCTTAGTAGTATCACAAAGTAAAATTAGTCATTTTGTAAATAAATTTAGTATTTAACCTTTTTTTGTAAATAGAATTAAGTATTTATAACTTGTAAAAGATAAATTATTTAAATAAGGTTGAATAAAAATCTTCTTTTTTCAAGTATTGTTTCTGGTCTGCTCTTGGGTCTTTCTTGGCCAACCTATGGGTTTGTATTTTTAATTTTTATTGGTTTTGTTCCTTTACTACATGTTGAATACGAGTTAAGAAAAAAATCTACCTTCAAAATTTTCTACTTAAGTTTTATTGCATTTTTGATTTGGAATTTAATAACTAGTTGGTGGCTTATAAATTCAACAATTTTTGGAATGGTGTTCGCTGTTTTGTTGTACTCAATTTTGATGTCATCAGTTTTTGTTTCATTTTCCATGATTTCCAAGAAACTTGGTAATAAACTGGGGCTTATTTTTTTAGTTTGTTTATGGATTGTTTTTGAAAAATTTAATTTAAACTGGGAATTTTCTTGGCCTTTATTGTTATTAGGAAATTCATTTTCAGAGTCTCATATCCTAATTCAATGGTATGAATACACTGGAACATTTGGAGGTACTCTTTGGGTATTAATTGTGAATATTATATTTTTTAAGGCATTTCAAAGTTATTTGCAACTTAACCAAAACTATTTAAAACTGTTTTCATTTGGATTATTAAGTGTTGCTTTCCCAATAATTTTATCACTTTTTATTTACAATAATTATGATGAAAATGAAGAGTTTGTTAATGTTTCTATTATTCAACCAAACATTGATCCATACAACGAAAAATATGGAAGAACTAATTTGGAAATTCTGGATGAATTTAAAAAAACAACCTCCAACAATAGCTTTGATAATAAACTTATAATTACGCCTGAAACTTATTTTTCTGAAAGCCCTGGATATCCATTAGATACATTTTTTAATACACCTTTCTATAGAGAATTAAATTCATATCTGAACAACAAAAATTCTGAAATACTGAGTGGTATACAATATTACAAAGTCTATAATTCAAGTTTAAACAAAACAATAACTTCAAATTACGTCAGAGACAGTTTATGGGTTGATATTTACAATAGTAGTTTCATGAATTCAAACAAAAAACAAGTTTATCATAAATCAAAACTAGTTGTTGGAGTTGAAAATCTTCCATATAAATCTTTTTTAAAACCTTTACTTGGAAATGCACTTTTAGATTTTGGTGGAACTGTAATGTCTAGAGCTACTCAGAATAAAAGAACAGTGTACGAAACTAAAAATAAGATTAAAGTTGCTCCAATAATATGTTACGAATCGATGTATGGAGAATTTATTAGTGAATACATAAGAAATGGAGCACAATTTTTAGCAATTATAACAAATGACGGCTGGTGGGGAAATTCAATTGGACACAAACAATTATTGAGTATATCAAGATTAAGAGCAATTGAATTAAGAAGAAGCATAGCAAGAAGTGCAAATACTGGTATTTCAGCAATAATTAACGAAAAAGGTGATATTTTAAAAACAATTCCTTATGAGAAAAAAGGGTTCATTAATGATAAAATATTTCTTTCCTCAAAAATTACCTTTTACTCACAATATGGTGATTATATTTTCCGAATTTCTCTTTTTATTTTTCTCATAATTTTCCTCTTTTATTTTGCAAAAAAAAATAATTTTTAAATTTTTTAATTAATTATTGCCAGAGTCAGATAAAAAATTACTTTTGCAAATATTATTTATAAATTATGTATTGGACACTTGAATTAGCGACATATTTAACTGATGCGCCATGGCCTGCAAATAAAGATGAATTAATAGATTATTGTATAAGAACTGGTGCTCCACTTGAAGTTATCGAAAACCTTCAAGAAATTGAAGAAGAAGAAGAAGAAACTTATGAATCTATTCTTGAAATTTGGCCAGACTATCCTACACAAGAAGATTATCTTTGGAACGAAGATGAGTATTAGTCAAAAACTTTCACAAAGTCTCAGCCGAGGCTTTTTTTTTGCTTAAATTTGAATTCATATAAAACAAGTAAATGAGCTTTATAAATTCAATATTAAATGTATTTGTTGGAAGTAAGTCTAAAAAAGACATAAAAGAAGTTGAAGGTATTGTAAAAGATATTTTGAAATATGAGGAAGAATTTTCAAAACTAAGTCATAATGAGCTTAGAGATAAAACAATACATTTTAAAGAAATTATTAAAAAAGCCAGAGAACCATTTTCGCTAAATATTGATTCTTTAAATTCAAAAATTGAATCTACTAACAATATTGATCAAAAAGATAATTATTACAATGAAATTGATGAATTAAAAGAAAAATCAAATACTCAAGTTGAAGAAATCTTGAATAATATTCTTCCTCAAGCATTTGCTGTAGTAAAGGAAACTGCTAAAAGGTTTAAAGAGAATAGTAAAATTAAAGTAAAAGCTACTGAATTTGATTTACGATTGTCATCTGAGAAGAATTACGTCAGCGTTGATGGAGAAAATGTTATCTGGTCTAATAAGTGGAATGCTGCTGGAAAAGAGGTCACATGGGACATGGTTCATTATGATGTTCAGTTAATAGGTGGAATTGTATTACACAGAGGTAAAATAGCAGAAATGCAAACAGGTGAAGGTAAAACCTTAGTTGCTACCCTACCTGTTTATTTAAATGCTCTTACTGGAAACGGGGTTCATTTAGTAACTGTTAATGACTATTTAGCTAAAAGAGATAGTGCATGGATGGCTCCAATTTTTGAATTTCATGGCTTAAGTATTGATTGTATTGATCTACATCCACCAAATTCTGAGCAAAGAAGAAAAGCATATAATGCAGATATTACATATGGAACAAATAATGAGTTTGGTTTTGATTATTTGAGAGATAACATGGCTCACTCCTCTAAAGACCTCGTACAAAGAAAACATGCATATTCTATTGTTGATGAAGTTGACTCAGTTTTAATTGATGATGCTAGAACTCCTTTGATAATATCAGGCCCTGTTCCCAAAGGGGATGTTCATGAATTCAATGAACTAAAACCTAGAATTTATGACATTGTAAGAAAGCAAAAAGAATTACTAACACAGGTACTTTCTAAAGCTAAAAAGTTAATTAGTGAAGGTAATAAAGAAGAAGGAGGTTTTCACCTTCTTCAGGTACACAGAGGTCTTCCAAAAAGCACTGCTTTAATAAAATTCTTAAGTCAAGAGGGTATAAAACAACTTCTTCAAAAAACTGAAAACTTTTATATGCAAGATAATAACAGAGAAATGCCGAAAGTCGATATAGACTTGTTCTTTGTTATTGATGAAAAAAATAATCAAATTGAACTAACAGATAAGGGTATTGAAACTATCTCTAATAAAAATGAAGATTCTAACTTTTTTATTTTGCCAAATCTATCAATTGAACTTTCTGAAATTGAAAATAAAAATCTTGAACTAAGTAAAGAGGTTGAAGAAAAAGAAAAAGTATATAATGATTTTGCTACTAAAAGTGAAAGAATTCATACGCTAAATCAGCTTCTGAAGGCGTATACTCTTTTTGAAAAAAATACAGAGTACGTTGTCATGGATAACAAAGTTAAAATTGTAGATGAACAAACTGGAAGAATTATGGATGGAAGAAGGTATTCTGATGGCCTTCATCAAGCTATTGAGGCAAAGGAAAATGTTAAAATCGAAGACGCAACTCAAACTTTTGCTTCAATAACACTACAAAATTACTTCAGAATGTATAGTAAGCTATCAGGAATGACCGGTACTGCAATAACAGAAGCTGGTGAATTTTGGGATATTTATAAGTTAGATGTTGTGGAAATACCAACTAATAAGCCCATAGCTAGAAAAGATCAAAATGATTTAATTTATAAAACTAAAAGAGAAAAATACAATGCAGTTATTGAAGATGTCAGTAACATCTCAAAACAAGGAAGACCTGTTTTAATCGGAACTACATCTGTAGAAATTTCCGAACTATTAGCAAGAATGTTAAATATTAGAAAAATTAAACATAATGTTTTAAATGCTAAACTTCATAAAAAAGAAGCAGACATAGTTTCAGAGGCAGGGAATGCTGGAATAGTAACTATTGCTACTAACATGGCTGGTAGAGGAACAGATATAAAAATTTCAGAGGAAATTAAAAATAATGGAGGGCTAGCCATTATTGGAACGGAAAGACATGACTCAAGAAGAGTTGATCGACAGTTAAGAGGTAGAGCAGGAAGACAGGGAGATCCAGGAAGCTCACAGTTTTATGTTTCTCTTGAAGATAATTTAATGAGGTTATTTGGCTCTGACAGAGTAGCTAAAATGATGGACAGAATGGGTCTTGAAGAAGGTGAAGTAATACAACATTCAATGATGACAAAAACCATTGAAAGAGCACAAAAAAAAGTAGAGGAAAATAACTTTGGAATAAGAAAGAGGTTACTTGAATACGATGATGTTATGAACGTCCAAAGAGAAATAATATACAAAAGAAGAAAACATTGTCTTGAAGGTGAAAGATTAAAGGTTGACATTGCCACAATGATTTATGATATATGTGAGCTAATTGTAAATAACAATAAGTTATCAAATAATTTTAAAGAATATGAATTTGAAGTTATTAGATACTTTTCAATGACATCAATTTTGAGTGAAAATGAGTTTACAAACTTATCAATTGATGAGATTTTTACTAAAACATATCAAAAAGCATTTAATCACTACAAATCAAAAATGGATTCTAGTGCTGAAAGAGTGTTTCCCGTAATAAAAAATGTTTATGAGAACCAATCGAACAGATTTGAAAGAATTGTTGTCCCTTTCACGGATGGAAAAAAAACATTAAATGTAGTTTCTAATTTAGAAGAAGGTTACAAATCTTTTGGTAAAACCCTGATTAATGATTTTGAAAAAAATATCTCTTTAGCCATAATTGATGAATCATGGAAGATTCATCTAAGAAAGATGGACGAATTAAAACAGTCAGTTCAATTAGCAGTACATGAGCAAAAAGATCCACTAGTTATATATAAAGAAGAAGCTTATAAATTATTTGGATTAATGATTGAAAAGGTTAATAAGGATATTATCTTGTTTTTATTTAATGGAAAATTACCATCACAAGATCCATCTAATATTAGAGAAGATAGAAGAGTAAGAAGACAACAGAAATTTAATACGTCCAAGGAAGAGGTTTTAAACAGTGATGAAATTGCATCGAGAAATAGACAAGTTGGTCAAGCAGCATCTCAATCTAATAATTATGTTGAAACAGTTGTAAGAGAAGTAAAAAAGATTGGTAGAAATGAGAAAGTAACAATTAAAAATGTTACAAGTGGAGAAACTAAAAATCTTAAATATAAAGTAGCTGAGAACTTATTAAAAAAAGGTGATTGGATAATTTTTAACGAATAGAAATTGTATGCGTATTGTTCTTTTAGGACCATATTATCCATTCAGAGGAGGCATCTCAGATACAAATCAGGAATTATTCAACTCTTTAATTAAGAAAGGTCACAAAGTTGATATAATTGATTTCAAATTATTATATCCTAAATTGTTATTTCCGGGAAAAAATCAATATGAAGAGAGTTATAAGTTTTTTAAATCTCAAAAAATTATAAATTCAATCAATCCAATAAATTGGTTTTTCGTAGCAAAAAAAATAAATAAATTAAAACCTGATTTAATAATTTCATCATATTGGACAGGATTTTTGTCTCCATGTTTGACAATTATTAATAAGTTAATTGACAAAAAGTTTAAGAAAATTGGAATTATTCACAATTCAATATCACATGAAAAAAGATTCTTTGAAAAAATTTTATTAAAATTTTATTTAAATAATATTGATAAATTTTTCACCTTATCACAAAACGTCCAAAATCAAATCAATAAAATTTATTCATACTCAAAAGGGGAAACACTATTTCATCCAATTCCTGAAAAATATGGAGAAAGAGTTGAAAAATCAATTGCAAAACAAAAACTTAATTTAAAAGAAAATTTTAAATACATACTTTTTTTTGGATTGATTAGAAAGTATAAAGGATTAGATCTTTTAATTAAATCTATACCATTAGTTTTAAAGGACAATCCTGAAATTAAACTCTTAATTGCAGGTGAAAATTATGAGTCTATCAATAAATACACATCTTTAATAAGTGAACTTGGAATTTCTGATAAAATAATTTTAAAGAATAATTTTATTAAAAGTAAGGAGGTGAAATATTGGTTCAGTGCATCAGATGTTGTTGTTGTTCCTTACAAGTCAGCATCTCAAAGTGGAGTGATTCCATTATCAATAAAATTTAAAGTACCTATAGTTGGTACAAAAATTGAGGGGATTAAAGAAATAATTGAAAAGAATAACATTGGATTTTTAACTGAAAGAAATAGTAATAGTATTTCAAATAAAATAAACGATGTATTAAAAGATAAAAATCAAAAAATCATAGCAAATATGGAAAAAATCAATAAAAAATTATCATGGAATAACTTTACTAAAGAATTTTTAAAAAAAATTTAAATGAATTTAACTATATACTTAGCAATTGGTTTATTTATATCCAATGTTTTAAACAACAATGAGCAAGATTACAAAACTGCATACTTTGCTTCAGGATGCTTTTGGTGCGTTGAAAGTATTTACGAAAATTTAAAAGGTGTTCAGGAGGTTAAATCAGGTTACTCTGGCGGGAAAACGATTAACCCAACATATAATCAAGTTATTTCGGGAAAAACTGGTCATGCCGAGGCCATTAAAGTGATTTATAATCCAAATATTATTTCTTTTGAGACATTAGTAGATGTTTTTTTTGGGTCTCATGACCCTTCAACATTAAATCAACAAGGTCCAGACAGAGGAACTCAATACAGGTCAGTTGCATTTTACAGTAACGAAGTTGAACAAAAAATAATTAATGATAAGATAGATGAGTTATTAGAAATGAAAATTTTTAAAATAATTACAACAGAAGTTAAAAAATTTGAAAAATTTTATCTAGCTGAAGAATATCATCAAGATTACAAGAAAAAAAATCCTTATAATCCCTACATAATGAAAGTTTCTGCCCCTAGAATTAATAAATTTAAATTAAATTATTCAGAGCTATTAAAAGAGAATTAGTCTAGTTTTTTATCTATTATTCTATCCATATAATCTTGAATAAATGCCTTAAGATAAATCTCCTCTTCTTCGTAATTAATGGCTGGATTATTAATTAGGTTTTTATTTAACCAGTAATCGTTTACGTCATAAACACCAATAACATCATCTCCATCAAACACTAAGGTATATTTTTCAGTGGAAAAATGGAAAACAGTTCCAGAAAAATGAATTGAAAAAGGAAAACCCTCATTTGAAAAAATACTTCTTCCCCAAGAATTAATTGAGTCGTTATATCCAACTAGGTCAACAATTGAGGGAAAAATATCCATTTGTTGCATTAATTTATCGTTTTCACCTTGAAATGAATTGTCTGGATGATAAAATAAAACAGGAATAGCAAATCTGTTTATTGGAGCAGAATAATAAGGATACCAAAATTGATTTGTGTGATCAGCCGTAATTACAAATAATGTATTATTAAACCATGGTTCTTTTTTTGCTGATTCAAAAAATAACCTCAAAGCATTATCAGAATATCCAACAACTTGATGCATTTGTACGTCACCAATTGGAAAAACTCCTTCATATTGATCAGGAACATAGAAAGGCTCGTGTGATGATAAGCTAAAGAATGTTGAAAAAAATGGTTCTTTGAGTTTACTAGTTTGAGAGTTAACAAATTGTAAGAAGGGTTCGTCCCATATTCCCCAGTATCCGTCATACAACGAGTTGTCATTGAATTCATTTTTTCCATAATAATTATTGAAACCTAGAATATTTGATAAACCTAGAAAACCCATAGATCCATTTGGAGCTCCATGAAAAAATGAAGTACTGTATCCTTTTTCTTTAAAAACAGAAACTAGTGACTGAATTTTTTGATTTGAGTATGGTGATGAAGTGAAAGGTACTTTAAAAGAAGGAACACTAGCCAAAATTGATGGTAAAGCTTCAATTGATTGACGTCCATTAGCAAATGCATTCGTAAAAATTAAACTATTATTGGATAAAGAATCCAGAAAAGGTGTGTAGCTAATATAATCTTTAATTGATCTGTTTTTATTAAATGCTCCAATATATTCACGGCCAAAGCTTTCCATTACTAGAATCATAACATTTGGCTGTTTATAAATACTATCATTTAATCTTTTAATAGGACTTATAATACTATCAACTTTTGAAGTTTCAAGGAAATTTTTCTTTTTGAAATAGTTTTTATTGTAAGTTCTTATAAAACAAAAGGGGGAATTTAAAACAAAGTCAGCATGAATACCTTTATCAACATACCTGTGTGCATCTACCATATTAATAGGTCTGGTAGCGTTACCAATACCTCCCCTCATACCAATTACACAAATAAATATTATGAATAGGGATGAAAATATTGAAAATGAAATGAATTTAAAATTATATGCTGGGATGTGTTTTTTTAATTCAATTTTTTTATAGAGACTAATCCATAAAAAAACCATTATGAAAAAAAAGATAAAGACATGCCAATAGTTATAAATAAATGAACCAGCTAAAGAAATTTTATTTGTTTCATTTTCTAAAATATCAAACACCCTTGTTGTCAATCTACTTTGCGAAAATCTATAATATATGAAATCAAAAAAATTTGTTGAATAAGTAACTAGATTGGTAGCAAAATATAAAATCATCATTCTATTTTGAAACTTTTCGCTTGTATAATTTTTAAAAGGTATAAGAGAAATTAATATAAAAAGGACATTACTGTACAAAATGGCTGAAGTGTCAAATGTTAGGCCTATAAAACACAAGTATATAAATTCCTGAAAACTTTCTATCAGAATCATATTACTGTTGTATAAGTAAAATAAAACTCTAGCAAAAAAATAAAATATATATGCTATTGCTAATCTTAAAAACAAAGTTTTATATGAATTAATCAAATTGATCATGAAAAGTTAATTTTATTGATACCGTAAGCAAAAAATAAACCAGTTAAAATTCCAAAAATTCCTCCGACTATTATATCTAAAGGAAAATGAACACCAACATAAATTCTGCTATATGAAACTATTGAAGCCCAAAAAAACAATAAAAAGAAATATGGTGACCTAGTTTTGAATGAAAAATAAAAAAAACTAGCTATCGCAAACGTATTAGCAGCATGAGCTGAAAAAAACCCATATAAACCTCCACACCCTTGCTTAACTATTCTAATCTGATTATTTATCGATAAGTCATGACATGGTCTTAATCTTTCAAAATAATCTTTAAATAAACCGCTTGTTTGATCCGTAAGAGTTATTAAAATAATAATAACAATTAAATATTTAATAAAATCATGTTTTTTTAAAGTTTTATAAAGAAAGAATATTAAAATTAAATAAAGAGGAATAGAGCTCTTTTTATCGGTTATAATTAACCACAAATTATCAAAAAATTCAATACCTAAATTATTTAAAAAAATAAATAACGATTTATCTAATTCAATTAATGATTCCAAGGCAATGATTATTTAACAATTCCATATTTATCAAAGAGATAAATTAAAGATGCCATCGAAAAAGTTCCTAATTCTAATTCACGTTTATTTATGGCATCAAAAGTATCTATTGATGCATGATGATAATCAAAATATCTCTGAGAGTCGGGTCTTAACCCAGCTAAAACATTATTTTTTGACTCAAGTAGAGCTATATCTGCTCCACTACCACCAATCTCAAATGATTGAATTAGGTATGGCTCAAAAAGAGGTTTCCATTGTTCAATTCTGTCAAAATTATTTGAATCAGTAGTAAAAGAAAATCCTCTTGGAGTAAATCCACCAGCATCAGATTCTAGTGCAAAAATATGATTCAAGTTATTTTTCTTAGAAACACTAGCATACTTTTTAGCTCCTCTTAAACCATTTTCTTCGTTCATAAATAGTACAACTCTTATTGTTCTTTTAGGTACATAATTTATTTTTTTAAAAATGTTTATTATATCCATAGATTGTACAATTCCAGCGCCATCATCATGAGAACCATCTCCAATATCCCAAGAATCTAAATGTCCTCCTACTAAAATAATTTCATTAGGAAATTTGGATCCTTTAATTTCAGCTATAACATTGTATGATTTTACATCATCAAAAGTTTTACATTGCTGCCTCAGTAAAAACTTAAGATTTGGATTAATCTTTAAAAGTTTACTTAGTTTTTCTGCAGAATTAGTACTAATTGCTGCAGCAGGAATTCTTTTACTTTCAGGTAAGTCTCCATAATTCATAGTTCCTGTGTGTGGATAGTCATCCAAACGAAGATTCATTGACCTAACAATTACTCCTATTGCCCCATATTTTACTGCTTCAATAGCTCCATTAACTCTTTGATCAACAGCTTTTCCGTAAGCTTGAAAAGTGCTAACCAAGTTTGGTTGCATTGGTCTGTTAAAAAAAACTATTTTACCATCTATCTTTTCTTTACCCAGTTTAACTAGTTCATCAAAACTATTAACCTCAACAACATTTGATTTAATTCCAACAGAGGGTGTTGCTACAGATCCTCCTAATGCACATACGTCAACATCAAAAGTAATTCCAGGTTGCGTTTCAATTAAAGCAAACTCTTTGGGGCCTCTTACCCACTTTGGAACCATAACTTCTTGTAACGATACTTTATCAAAACCAATTTTTAATAATTCTTTTCTTCCCCACTCAACAGCTCTTTCTGCTCCTAATGAACCTGATAATCTTGGTCCTATCTCATTGGAAAGATAGTCTAACATTTCATAGCTGGAACTATTGGTCAATGCAGTATCAAATATCTTTTTAAAAACTAATTTATCTTCATTAGTTTGTGATAAAACAAAAACACTAGAGATTAGAAAACAAACTTGAACTATAAATTTCATGATTATTTATTTGAGTATTTAATTACATCTTTTTTTGAAATTTTTTTTCCATCTGAAAGAATAATTAAACGTTCTATAACATTTCTGAGTTCCCTTACATTTCCAGTCCAATTATATTTTTTTAACTGATCTACACCATCTTTATCAATTGTTTTTAATTGATGATCAGAAGATTTAGAAATATCTTTTAAAAAATGTTCAACCAAAAGAGGTATATCGGAAAGTCTTTTATTTAAAGAAGGTACATCTATTTCAATAACAGCCAATCTGTGAAAAAGATCTTCTCTAAAATTATTTTCTTTAATTTCTTTTCTCAGATTTTTATTTGTTGCTGCTATGACCCTAACATCAACAATTAAATCTCTTTCACTACCAACTCTTTGGATTTTGTTTTCTTGTAATGCTCTTAGAACTTTAGATTGAGCTGACATGCTCATATCTCCAATTTCATCTAAAAAAATAGTTCCACCATTAGCAGCTTCAAATTTTCCAGCTTTATCTTTTACAGCTGAAGTAAAAGCACCCTTTACATGACCAAATAATTCACTCTCGATGAGTTCAGAGGGTATAGCAGCACAATTAACCTCTATAAATGGAGCAGAGTTTCTCAAACTATTCATATGAATTTGATGAGCGACTAATTCCTTTCCTGAGCCATTTGGACCTTGAATCAAAACCTTTGCATTGGTTAACGAAACTTTGTCAATCATTTTTTGAATGTTAGTTATGGCCTCAGATTTTCCAATTATATTGAAGTCACTTGATGTTCTTGATTTTGACTTTCCTTTTTTTACAAAATTTTTGTTTAGAAGAGCTGATCTTACAGAATTTAACAATCTATTTAAATCAGGGGGTTTTGAAATGTAATCAAATGCCCCTAGCCTCATTGATTCAACAGCTGTTTCTAAGTCACCGTGACCTGAAATCATTATAGTTGGAGTGTTTGGACATTCTTCAAGAATGTGCTTCAAAACCTCGATTCCATCCTTTTTAGGCATTTTAATATCACAAAGAATCAAGTCATACTTACTTGAGTTAATTTTTGATATACCATCTAATCCATCCACAGCTTCTGTTATTGAATAAGATTTGTCATCTTGTATTAAAACTTTGTTCAATACTCTTCTTATTGATTCTTCGTCTTCAATTATTAATATTTTTGACATGTTTTATTTTTGTAAATGAACAACTCTTTGTCGATAAAGGAGAGAAAATTGAAAAATTAATTTCAGAGCTTGTAAATATTCCTTACTGAAAAATTCTAAAAACTTATTCATTATAATCTAAAGGATAAATATAATGAAATGATAAGTTTTAGAACTAAAAAAAAATAATTATTAGAAAGAATCTAAGAGAACATATCCTTAACTTTTTCAAAAAATGATTTTTCACCTTTTTCAGGAGATGGTATAAAATTATCATTTTCCTTCATTTGTTCAAAAAAAATACGTTGTTCTTTGTTCAATGTTTTTGGGGTCCATACGTTGACATGAACTAATAAATCACCGCTTCCATAAGAATTAATACTACTGAGTCCCTTGCCTCTTAACCTTAGTATTTTGCCTGACTGTATACCAGCTTCTAACTTAATTCTAACATTCCCTGTAACAGTTTCAACCTCTTTTGATACTCCAAGAACTGCTTCTGAAATACTAATATATAAATCAAAATGAAGGTTATTTCCTTCCCTTTTTAAAGTTGGATGTTCAAGTTCGTTGATTAGTACAATTAAATCACCAGGAATCCCGTTGCCAGCTGAATCATTTCCTTTTCCTGAGACTTTTAACTGCATTCCGTCTTCAACTCCAGCAGGAATTTTAACAAGAACTGTTTCCTCTTTTAGAATTAAGCCATTTGAATCAGAGTTAGAAGGTCGATTAGAAACCATTTGTCCAGATCCTCCACAGCTGGGACACATAGATGAAGATTGCATTCTTCCGAGGATTGTATTTGTAATTCTTGTGACTTGACCAGAACCATTACAGGTGCTACAGTTTTTATAGGTTACACCTTCAGCTTTTATTCTTCTTTTTACTTTAATCTTTTTTTCAACTCCATTAACAATTTCAACAAGATTTAGTTTAACTCTTATTCTCAAATTGCTTCCCTTTGGACGTCTTTGAGAACCACCCCCAAAACCGCCAAAACCTCCTCCAAAGGCACTTCCAAAAATATCTCCAAACTGACTAAAGATATCGTCCATATTCATACCTCCTCCACCAAATCCTCCACTACCATCGAAGGCTGAATGACCAAATTGATCATACTTTGATCTTTTATCTTTATTTCCTAAAATTTCATAGGCTTCAGCAGCTTTTTTAAAATTTTCTTCTGCTTTTTTATCTCCAGGATTTTTATCAGGATGGTATTTTATTGCCATCTTTCTGTAGGCTTTTTTTATTTCACTTTCAGATGCTGATTTTGAAACTCCTAAAATATCATAAAAATCTTCTTTCATGGTGCAAATTTTTAGTTTCCTACAACAACTTTAGGGTATCTTATAATCTTGTCACCAAGCTTATATCCAAATTCAATAACGTCAATAATTTTTCCTTTCATTTTGTCATTTTCAGCTGGAATTTGAGTAATTGCCTCGTGTATTTCTGCATCAAAATCATCACCTTTTTTTACTTCAATTAAAATTAAGCCTTGGGTTTTAAGTGTGTCTGAAAACTTATTTTTTATGAGTGAAAATCCTTCGACTAAAGCTTTTTCTTTGGATTTACTAAATTCATTTGATGCTCTATTTAAATCATCTAAAACGGGAAGTAATGCAGTCATTAATTCTTGAGAAGCAGTTTTGTATAGATCTAAACGTTCTTTTGATGTTCTTTTTTTATAATTCTCAAATTCAGCAAATAACCTTAAAAATTTATCTTTTTCTTCTGTAACCGAAGATTCTAAAGTTTTTATTTGATCTTTTAAAGTAGGCTTTTTAGAGCCCTTTTTAGTATTACTCATTTAAATTTTTAATTTAAGATTCGCAAAAGTACTGCCAATTTTAAAAACTTTGCCAAAATGTCACAGAATTATTTTAATAGATCTTTCAAAGCCTCAGTCAAATTATTAAATTTAAAATTATATCCTTCGGATTTTAATTTTTCACAAGATACATACTGACTAAACAATAAAAGTTCAGACATTGAGCCAGTTATAGTTTTTATCAATGAAATTGGTATTGGTGGTATTAGAATTTTTTTATTTAAAATTTTACTAAGTTCCAATGTAAACGCCTTACTAGTTACTGGATTAGGTGCAACTAAATTAAATACTCCTCTTTTATTATTTTCTACAAGAAAAATAATAGAATCTATGATATCCTCAATATGTATCCATGAATAAATATTTTTCCCTTTTCCAAACCAAGTTCCTAAATAAAATCTTATTGATTTTTCAATTGGAACCAACAATCCTCCCTTTGATGATAATACTAAACCAATTCTTAGGATTGTGAAATCAATTCCGAGTGGTTTTAATTTTTCACATGTTGTTTCCCATTCTTTTACAGTATTTCCTAAAAAAGAGTTTGATTTTTTTTTAGAATCTTCATAATGTTTATAATTTATATTTGATTCATATATGCCAATTGCTGAAGCACAATAAAAGTGACTTATTTTAGACTTTGATTTTTTAATTGAATCAATAAGTAAATTAACTGAATTTATTCTACTATTTAGTATCGATTTTTTTGCTGATTTAGTCCACAATTGAGCAATTGGTGATCCTGCTAGATTAATAATAACTTTCACTCCATTCAAACTATCAATATCAATTATATTCTTCTCAGGATTCCAATGAAAAGTTTTTAATTTTTTATTTTGAACATTATTAGTATTTCCTCTTGTCAAAATATTTATAGAATAACCCTTATTTAAAAGTTTATTAACCAGTTGCTTTCCAATTAGACCTGTGGCGCCTGTAATTAAAATTTTCATAAATTAAGTGAGCATTATTAAATGATCAAAGTTAATTTGTAATTTTACATATACAATTGATTTTAATGAAAATAAAAAAAATAGATTCCTCGAATATAAATTCTGTAGATTTCGAAAACCTTAACTTCGGAGCGGTTTTTAGTGACCATATGTTTACATGTGATTACGTCGATGGTAAATGGATAAACCCGGAGATTATCCCATACCAACCTATCTCAGTTAGTCCAGCATCCAGGGTTTTTCACTACGGTCAGGCATGTTTTGAAGGAATGAAAGCATTTAAAGACGATAATAATGATGTATGGTTATTTAGACCTACTGAAAATTACAATAGAATTATAAAGTCTTCTGTAAGACTTGCTATGCCTAAATTTCCAGAAGAGTTGTTTTTTGAAGGCTTAAATACTCTTTTGAAAATGGATGCACAGTGGATAAAACCTGGAATAGGTAATTCGTTATACATCAGACCATTTATTTTTGCCAGCGAAGGATCGATTAATGCAACTGAAGCTTGTGAATACAAATTTATGATTATTTGTGCTCCTGCTAGCTCCTATTATTCTGATGATGTAAAGGTTAAAATTGAAAAATCTTTTAGTAGAGCTGCCAAAGGAGGTGTCGGTTATGCAAAAGCTGCGGGAAATTATGCTGCTCAATTTTATCCAACAAGTTTAGCAATAGATGAAGGTTATCAGCAAATTATATGGACAGATTCATCAACACATCAATACATTGAAGAAGCTGGTACAATGAATCTTTTTTTTAGAATTGAAGATAAGTTGCTAACAGCACCAACAAGTGATAGTATTCTCGATGGAATAACTAGAAAAAGTTTAATTCAAATTGCAAAAGATAAAGGTATTGATGTTGAAGTTAGGCCAATAAAAGTTGATGAATTGATTGATGCTGCAAATTCTGGAACTTTAATTGAAATTTTTGGTAGTGGAACTGCAGTTGTAGTTTTACCAATTGTTGGTTTTGGATTTGAAAATAAAAAATTTGACTTACCTAAAGTAGAAAATTCTTGGGCTAGTATTTTAAAAAATGAATTAAATGGTATCCAATATAATCTAATTGATGACCCTTATAATTGGACAGTTAAAATTTAATTTAAGATTTCTGAAATTTTGGGTTTAAAGTAATTTGGACCCTTCATTACTTTTCCATCATTACGGTAAATTGGTTTACCATCATCCCCTAGTTTGCTCAGATTACTTTTTTGGATTTCGTCAAAAACCTCTTCAATTTTATCTTGCATACCATGTTCAATAATAGTTCCACACAAAATATAAAGCATATCTCCAAGTGCATCAGCAACTTCAACAATATCATTATTTTTTGCTGCTTCAAAATATTCTTGATTTTCCTCTGCCATAAGTTTAAATCTCAAGTTTATTTTATCAATTCCAATATCAGCAACTGGAGAATCCATATAACTTAACTTATATATTTCATGAAAAATTTTAACTGAATTAATTTGGTGTTTCATATGTTTAAAATATTATTTTTGAACTAAATTAGGTATTTATGTTTACAAGCGGACAATTGATTTTTGCTATTTTATTTTTAATAACATTTATTGTTATAATTACATTTAGTTATAAGAAAGATTTAAAAGGTTTAAAAGGTAGATATTCAGGGATAAGATGGGTAATTATTGGTTTTTTTTGTTTTGTTTGTCTTTTGGTAGTACTAAAAAAACTTAGTGTCTCTTGAAACAAATACTTTTAATTTTTTTGGGAGGTGGACTTGGAAGTATATTCAGATACTTGATTTCAAATATGTCTACATTATATTTTACCAAGATTCCTTATCACACTTTAATTTCCAATTCAATTGGTTGTCTAATTTTTGGACTTGTCATGGGTTGGGCTTTCAAAAACAATCAAATGAATTCACCACAAATTATGTTAATTGCCACAGGGTTTTGCGGTGGACTAACTACTTTCTCAACTTTTGCATATGAAAATATTGAGTTTATCAAGTCAGGTGACATATATTCATTTGTATTCTACACATTTATATCAATTGTTATAAGTTTTTCTTCAATTTTAATAGGAATCCAACTTTTAAAATAAGCTTCACTAACAAAAAAATTGATCAAATTAACAATTTAGAGTAGTCTAAATTATTATAACTAAAAAATATCAATACAATAATTACGTTATTTGTAATAATTAACTTCATTTAAAGAAAAACTTTAATAATTATTAGCTGTTTATTTAGTTTTGATGAAAATTATTTAACAAATTATTAAAAAAACCTAAAAATTATTATTATGAATTTAAACACAATTTTTGCTTTAATTCCTAGTGTAGAGGTATTGGATCCTAGCACTGATTTTAGCATTTTATGGGTATTATTGTCAGGTATACTTGTATTTTTTATGCAAGCTGGTTTTACATTAGTTGAAGCTGGATTTACCAAGTCATCTAATGCTGTAAACATTTCAATGAAAAATATATTAGATATTTCAGTTGGAACACTATCTTTTTGGTTAATTGGATACGGCCTCATGTACGGTGGTAGCTCTAATGGTTTTATTATCACTGAGTTTAGTGATTTATTTTTTAATCCAGGAGCTGGTGCTGAAGATGTATTCTTCCAAACCGTATTTTGTGCTACAGCAGCAACAATTGTTTCTGGAGCAATTGCTGGTAGAACAAAGTATTCTACCTATGCTCTTTTCACTATAGTTATGACAGCGATAATTTATCCAATTGCTGGTGGATGGGAATGGAATTCAGGTTGGCTTAATGCTGATTGGATGCCTGCTGAGTTTATTGATTTTGCTGGTTCATCAATTGTTCACTCTGTTGGTGGATGGGCTGCGCTTGTTGGAGCATGGATGGTAGGTCCAAGAATTGGTAAATACGTAAACGGTAAGGCAGTTACACTACCTGGAAGTAATTTACTTTTAGGAACACTTGGTGTATTTATTCTATGGCTAGGATGGTTTGGTTTTAACGGAGGTTCTCAACTTGCTTGGGGAGGAGATGATTCTGTAGCAGCTTCAATGGTAGTGTTTGTTACAAATATATCTGCTGCTGCTGGTGCTATTGGAGCTTTATTAATTAGCTGGTTTAAGTTCGGAAAACCTAACCTATCAATGACTCTTAACGGAATTATTGCTGGACTTGTAGCAATAACTGCAGGTTGTGGTAACATGACACCAGGGGGAGCATTTTTTGCTGGACTCTTTGGTGGTATTCTAGTTGTATATTCAATAGAATTTATTGAAAAAGTTTTAAAAATAGACGATGCAGTTGGTGCAGCTTCAGCTCACGGTGTTGTAGGTGCATGGGGAACTTTAGTTATCGGACTGTGGGGTGTAGATGGAGATTCTGGAATAGGACTTTTTAATGGTGGTGGAGGTGCTCAATTAGGAGCGCAAGCTATTGGAGTTTTAGCTTACGGTGCTTGGGCTACTATTACATCACTTGTAGTATTCGGTGTACTTAAAAGTACTTTAGGATTAAGAGTATCTAAAGAAGAAGAAGAAAACTTAGATATAGCAGAACATGGTGAAATTGGATTTGCTGGTAAAAGAACAAGAGAATAAAACAACAAATAATAAATAAAAAAAACTATAATTATGAAAAACTTAATGAAAAAAACAATTGGATTGCTAACAGTTATTTTAACTACATCGGCAATATTAACATCAACAACTTCAAATGCTCAAGATTTCGGAGCAGATGTTGTAAGCTCGTACGTATGGAGAGGTACTCAATTCGGATCAGGAGCACACGTTCAACCTTGGGTATCACTTAGCGCAGGAGATTTAGAAGTTGGTGCTTGGGGAAGTTTTCCTACTACTGCAAATGGTGGAGGTAATGAATTAGATTTATATGCTAGTTACTCATTTGGAAAATTTGGATTAACATTAACTAACTATTCTTTTCCTGGAGAAGGAGGAGCTTATGCTGAGGGAGAAGGTTTATTTGAAGGAGACTACTTTGAAGTATCTGGTTCAGCTGAACTAGGACCTATTAACTTAATGGTAGGTTACTTCACTGAGGTTGAAGCATTATACATTGAAGCTGCGTTTTCTGCAGGACCTGTAGATGTTGCAATCGGTTACGGAGATGATTCAGACGGCGCTTGGTATGTAAACGGTGGAAGTGGATTATGTAATATTTCTTTAGGAGGTTCTAAGGATATTAAAATTACAGAAGATTACTCCCTGCCTGTATTTGGATCGTTTGTATATAACCCAGATTCTGAAGCTGCATTCCTAGTATTTGGAATGAGCTTCTAATTAAATTAGGAATTACTCGGATTTTATATCCCTAATTCATATTATTATGTTGTTTTGTAAAGAGCCCGACCTAGTCGGGCTTTTTTCATTTTTTAGGAATCAATAATTTGATCCCCTTTATTTTACTATTATAAAAATTTAACATTACCTAAATTATGGATATTGTAAAAATTTGACATTTCTTAATCGTTTCATTATATAAAAAAAGTCAAAATCATAAATTTGGTCCGAATTTTACATTAAATAACATAATAATTAAATCATGAAAAAAATTGAAGCTATCATTCGAAAGTCAAGATTTTCGGATGTAAAAAAAGCACTTCACAGTGTTGAAGTTAACTTTTTTTCCTACTGGGATGTAACCGGTGTTGGAAATGAAAAAGTAGGCCATGTTTATCGTGGTGTAACCTACAGTACTGCAGATATTCAAAGACGATTTCTATCCATTGTAGTATCTGAACCGTTTGTTGAAAAAACAATCAATGCTATTCTGGAATCCGCTTACACTGGCGAAGTTGGAGATGGAAAAATATTTCTACTTCCAGTTGAAGAAGCATACAGAATTAGAACTAAAGAAACAGGTAAAACATCATTAAATTAAAATCATGGAATTATTAACAGTTAACAATGTATGGATGATGATCTGTACAGCATTAGTATTTTTTATGCATCTTGGATTTTCTTTTCTAGAAATCGGACTGACAAGACAAAAAAATACAATCAATATTTTATTTAAAAATTTCTTTGTAATTACTGCAGGGCTAATTATTTACTGTCTTATTGGATTTAATCTTATGTATCCCGGAGAATGGATAATAGACGGTGTACTTGGTAAGATTGTTCCAGGACTAGATGCCGCTGCTGCTGCTGACCTTTCTTATAATGAAGGTTACACCTATTGGACTGATTTTCTTTTCCAAGGAATGTTTGCTGCAACTGCCGCGACAATTATCTCCGGTGCAGTTGCAGAAAGAATTAAAATCAATTCTTTTATACTTATAGCGATTTTGTATGTAACCATTGTTTATCCAATTGTTGGTTCATGGCAATGGGGAACAGGATTTTTTTATGACTTAGGTTTTTATGATTTTGCAGGTTCAACCCTAGTTCACTCTGTTGGAGGGTGGGGTGCACTTGTAGTAATTTATTTCCTTGGAGCTAGAAAAGGTAAATTTGACGAAAACGGAAATCCTTTAGCTATCACTGGATCTAATATTCCTCTTTCAGCTGCAGGAGTGTTAATTTTATGGTTAGGATGGTTTGGGTTTAACGGAGGCTCAGTTCTTTCTGCAGATCCATCATTAACATCACTTACCCTTGTAACAACTTGTCTTGCTGCAGCGGCCGGTGGAATTGGAGCTGCTGTATTATCCAGAGTACTTTATAATAATCTTGACTTAACAATGTTTATGAATGGAGTATTAGGTGGCTTGGTAGGTATTACTGCAGGAGCTGATCAAATGTTACCAACCTCTGCTATTTTAATAGGTTTAATTGCAGGAGGAATAGTAGTTCTTTCTGTTGCATTACTTGATAAATGCAAATTGGATGATCCTGTTGGTGCAATACCTGTTCATCTATTTTGTGGTATCTGGGGAACACTAGCAGTTGGTATTTTTGGAGAAATGGCTGGATTTGATCAATTTATGATTCAGCTTGCGTGCGTAGGAATCACTGGTGTATTTTGTATTATTCTAGGAACTATCATTACATTGTTTGTAAGAGCAGTTGTTGGTCTAAGAGTAGACGAAAAAGAAGAAGTTCAAGGTCTAGATATTGCTGAACATGGAACAAGAGCTTATGGAGATTTCAGAGTAAATTAAATATTATAACTATTTTCATAAAAAAAATAATATTATGAAAATAGAAATATTAAAAAAACTGCAATGTGTGTTTTTATTTACGTTGCAGTTTTTTTTTATAAATGGTCAAGAAAATATAAGTCAAGGACCGTATGAACAATTAATTTTAAGAAATGTCACCTTAATTAATGGAAATGGTGCTCCCCCTATAGGACCCGTAGACATTGAAATTAAGCAAAATATTATAACTAAAATTAAAACCGTCGGATATCCTGGAGTTTCAAAAAAAAATAATTTAAAACTTGAAAATAACGGATATGAACTAAACCTAGATGGAATGTACGTATTACCTGGTTTTGTTGATATGCATGGACATATTGGTGGAAATTCTCAAGGAGCTGATCCAGAATACGTTTTTAATTTATGGATGGCTCACGGAATAACTACAGTTAGAGAACCAAGTGGAAGAGGTATCGATTTCAATTTAGATTTAAAGAAAAAAAGTGAGAATAATTCTATAATTGCCCCACGAATTTTCACATATACTGGTTTTGGAAGAGGATCTGAAATTAATACAGCAGAAGATGCTGTAAAATGGGTAAGAGAAAATGCAAAAAAAGGGGCTGATGGAATTAAATTTTTTGGGTCACCACCTGAAATTTTGCATGCTGCAATAAAAGAAAACAAAAGACTTGGTCTTAGATCAGCTTTTCATCATGCTCAAATGAGTGTTGCTAGATGGAATGTCTTGCATTCTGCAAGAGCAGGATTAACTACTATGGAACATTGGTATGGCCTTCCTGAGGCACTGTTTGATGACAGAACTATACAAAATTATCCCGCTAATTATAATTACCAAAATGAACAACATAGGTTTGAAGAAGCAGGTAAATTATGGTCTCAATCTGCGGAACCATTTAGTGAACACTGGAACAATGTAATGAATGAATTAATTGAACTTGATTTTACTATTGATCCTACCTTTAATATTTATGAAGCAAGTAGAGATTTACA
>SGZG01000011.1 GCA_004214185.1 Flavobacteriales bacterium
TTCAGATAAACCTGCATCAGCTAATACTTTAGTAATAGCAGCAGTTAGGGTTGTTTTTCCGTGATCTACGTGTCCGATTGTTCCAATATTTAAGTGGGGTTTCGAACGGTCAAATGTTTCCTTAGCCATAATATATAATGTTTTATTACTTTTAAAATGCGTGCAAATATATAAATTTTATCTTAAAAAATTATATTTTTTGATTTTTTTTTCGTAACAAAAAACAAGTAGAATTATTACTATTTATAGTAAATACTAATTTTGTTTTTTTACAATAAACAGGCCTGAGTTAATATCACTGATTAAAATGTTTTCGCTTTTAAAAAACGGATATGTACTCCAAGCTCCATTAAAATATTCAATATTTTCACCTTTTCGACCATCGTGACCACCTGGATCTAATAATTTAGCTTGACCAACTTTATTGAAAGCTCCTGAATGTTCTTTTTCAAAATAAGTATCAAAAAAACCTATTTCAAAAATATTTTTTTGATTTATGTTTAAAATATCGATAACCCTTAACCCGTTCGTGTAGCTAGCAAGATAAAATTCGGTATTATTAACATATCCGTTATGATCAATTCCCTCAAGATTAGATTTATATATGTAGTGAAGCTTTGGGTGTTTTAAGTCTTCAACATCAACCACATAGGTTTTAGTATTATCTACTAGATCGCAGTTCTGTCCCTTAGACTCAATACAACCTATTTGAAGCTCATCAAGTTCATCCCCCAAAAACAAATATTTTTGATCTTTTGTTAGCCAAGCTTGGTGTGTATATTGTTCTGTATTTGTCACTTCTTCGGGATATTCAAATTCAGAAATTAAAACAGGATTGTTCTTATCAGAAACATTAACAAAAACAACTCGATTTTCATTACTTCCAATATAAATTTCCTCACCAAAAAAATTGATATCAGGACCTTTGTAGTTGACAACTTGAATGTCATGGCTATATCCAAAATCTGGCAATTCAATAACAGCTTCAGGATTTAATGGATTTAACAAATCAAGAACGTACAAACCTTTACTTCCTGATCTGTCTTGTTTACAGCTATTTTGATAACATGATCCAGCAATGTAGGCATATCCAGAATCTTCATTTATTGCGATGTTGTGAGCTTGCCCAAATTCATTGAAGCTAAAATCTGATGAAAAAACAGTTGGAGAATCAACAACTTTCAATTTAGTTAAATCAAAAATCTGGAGACCATGGTCAATCGCCTCACTAACAACATAGAGATAATTTTTATAAACCTTCATATCTCTCCATGAACTTTCAGTTGTTGCAGTTGGTAATTTTCCTAAGTATATGGGTTTCACAGGATCTGAAATATCAATAAAAGCTGTTCCATTAGTTAAACCCATAATAGCATATTCTTTTCCAGTAGAATTGTCTGTCCATCCCCAGCAATCATTTCCATACTCTGCGTCCATCTCATCGAGGGACACATGACCTATAAGGTCATAATTTAGACATGAGAATTCTAAATCAGTTCCTGGAATTTTAGCAACTCCATCAATGCACGACGCCAAAGGTGTTTGTAAATCTTTTTCTAATTCAAAACTTTCATACTCACAAGAAATTATTAAAAAGGAACAAAAAAGAACAGTGAAGTATTTAAACATATTTGTAAAACTAACAATTATTAGTAACAAATTTCGAAAATCTTAATGTGTAAAAAATAGAAAGAGCCAATGACGAGATTTGAACTCGTGACCTCTTCCTTACCAAGGAAACGCTCTACCCCTGAGCTACACCGGCAAAAAATTTGAGCGGGAGACCGGGTTCGAACCGGCGACATTCAGCTTGGAAGGCTGACGCTCTACCAACTGAGCTACTCCCGCTTAAATAGTGGGGAGAGCAGGATTCGAACCTGCGAAGTTAAAAACAGCAGATTTACAGTCTGCCCTCGTTGGCCGCTTGAGTATCTCCCCGATATTTTAAAGAACAATGAGCCGATGGAGGGACTCGAACCCACGACCTGCTGATTACAAATCAGCTGCTCTAGCCAGCTGAGCTACATCGGCTTTTCCAATTTATGGATGGCAAATGTATTGATTTATTTTTTTTGAATCAAAAGAAAATAGTGAATTTTTAAAAAAATTTAAATCAACTAATTTTTTCTTTCTCTTGGGTGATTTTTCTTATAATCATTTATAATTTTAGGAAGCTTTATTTTTGTATAGATTTGAGTAGAAGCTAAACTTGAATGACCCATTATTTCTTTAATACTGTTTATATCGGCACCATTATTTAGCATGTGCGTTGCAAATGAGTGCCTTAAAACATGTGGACTGGTCTTTACCTTAGAAGAAACTTTTGAAAAATAATTTTTAACAACTCTGTACACTAAAGATGGACCAATTTTTTTACCAGTTTTAGTAATAAATAAAAAAGGAAAATTAGTTTTGATTTCTTTTCTGTATTTTAAATACTCTTCAATTCTTTTTTTCAGATCAATAATTAACGGAACTAAACGTTCTTTATTTCTTTTTCCTAAAACTTTAATTAAATTTTGATTTAACTGTAAATCATTTATTTTAATGTTTATTAGTTCTTCTCTTCTTATACCTGTTGAATATAACATGTCCACAATCAATAAATTTCTTTTTCCTTCAAAATTATTACTAAAAACATCAATAACTCTTAAAACTTCATCTTCAGAAAAAGGTATTATTATTTTCTTTTGAACTTTTAATCTTTTATGATTTTGTAAAGGAGAGGATTTAATTTCTTGAATCTTAATTAAAAAATCATAAAATTTACTTAGAGAGGATATTTTCCTATTAATTGTTAAAGCTGATAATTTTTTTTCTGATAAATTAATTATCCAATCTCTGATTATTGAATAAGGAACTTTTGAAATATTTTTTAAATTATGATTTTCGAAACAAAAATTTTTGAAGGTATCAACATCTCTAACATATGCAACAACAGTGTTGTTAGAAAATTTCTTCTCCTTGGATAAATAATCAGAAAAATTAGAAATTAGCATCACTTAACTTATGATTATAAAGTTAAGTAAAATGAAGATTAAATATTTTCGCGATCTCTTAGGCGCTGGATGTATGAAGCTTTTTTAATTTTGTCTCTGTTAACTACAGAAGGTTTGATAAAAGCTTGTCTTGATCTTAAGCTTTTCATAGCACCTGTTCTGTCAAACTTACGCTTGAATCTCTTAAGTGCTCTGTCTATATTTTCTCCTTCTTTTACTGGAATAATTAACATATTGTAATTTTAATTGGCAGCAAATATATAAACATTTTTTATTTGCTTGATAATTATTTTAAAATATTTCTAGAAATAACAAGTTTTTGAATCTCAGTGGTACCCTCTCCAATAGTACATAGTTTGCAGTCTCTATAATATTTTTCAACAGGGAAGTCTTTTATAAAACCATATCCACCATGAATTTGAACTGCTTCGTTTGAAACCTTAACACAAACTTCAGATGAGTACATTTTACACATTGCGCTTAGTTTTGTCATTGGCCTTTTCATATTCTTTTCGTGACAAGCTTTTCTAATTAATAATTCAGACGCCTCAATTTCTGTAGCCATTTGAGCTAATTTGAAAGAGATTCCTTGAAAAGAACTTATGGGTTTTCCAAATTGCTGTCTTTCTTTTGAATATTTTAGAGATGCATTAAATGCACCTTTGGCAATTCCTAATGATAGTGCTGCAATTGAAATTCTTCCACCATCTAAAATTTTCATTGATTGAATAAAACCGTCTCCGACTTCACCAAGTCGATTGGTATCTGGAATAATACAATTATCAAAAATCATCTCTGCTGTTTCAGAAGCCCTCATTCCTAATTTATTTTCCTTCTTTCCTGCTTTAAAACCTTCAGTTCCTCTTTCAATTACAAAAGCTGTAGCATTTCTCTTCTCACCCTTATTTCCTGTTCTAAAAACTGCAACTGCAATATCACCAGAAATTCCATGAGTTATAAAGTTTTTAGTTCCATTTAAAACCCAATCATCTCCCTTCTTAACTGCAGTTGATGACATACCGCTAGCATCAGAACCCGAATTATTTTCAGTTAATCCCCAGGCACCTAAATGATCTCCAGAAGCTAACTTTGGAATCCATTTCTTTTTTTGTTTATCGTCACCAAAAAGTAGAATGTGATTAGTACATAAGGAATTGTGAGCGGCTAATGAAAGTCCTATTGAGGGATCCACTTTGGAAATCTCTTCAATTATGGTAACATATTCCTGATAACCCAAACCAGAACCTCCCAAATTTTCAGGAACTAGAATTCCCATAAATCCAAAATCACCAGCTCTTTTAAATAAATTTTTTGGAAAGAATTGTGATTCATCCCATTCCATAACAAAAGGGCTAATATGTTGCAACGCAAAATTCTTGGCAGAATCAGCAATTAAATTATTGTTAGTTCCTAAATCGAAATCCATCTACTATTTAATGCGTTGTAAAGTGCAATATTAATGCCAAAATTAACTAAAAATCAAAGGATATTTAAATAAATTAACCTTTAATTACTTTTAAGTATTTATTGAGTTGTTCTTTGACAACTGGAAATAAAAAGTATAGCCCAATCATGTTTGGAAAAACCATTGCAAAAATCATTGCATCAGAAAATGCCCAAATTGAGTTCATACTTGCTGCAGCACCAATAATTATGAATGAACAAAAAAGTAATTTATAAGTTAAATCAGCAGCTTTACCCCTACCAAATAAAAACTTCCATGATTGTAATCCATAGTATGACCAAGAAATCATAGTTGAAACAGCAAATAAAACAACTGCAATTGTTAAAAAGACATCAGAGTAAGGAATATACTGGGAAAAAGCCTCAGATGTTATTCCTGCACCTTCAAAGGGAACTCCGTCAATAAAAACTGTTCCAAGTCCATCACCACCGTATTCAAAATATCCTCCAAAATTGAATATAATTATAACTAAAGCAGTCATGGTACAAATAACAACTGTATCAATAAACGGTTCAAGTAGGGCAACAAGTCCCTCGCTTGCTGAATACTTAGTTTTTACAGCAGAGTGAGCAATTGAAGCCGATCCTGCACCAGCTTCGTTTGAAAAAGCAGCCCTTTTAAACCCTACCATTAAAACTCCGATAATTCCTCCAACTCCAATGGCTGTTGGGTTAAATGCTTCTGTAATAATTAAAGAGAATGCATCATCAATAAAAGTAAAATTCGTTAGAATTATGTAAAGACAAGCAAATAAATAAAGTAAAGCCATAAAAGGCACTACTTTTTCAGTAACTGAAGCAATTCGTTTTATTCCACCAATAATAATAATACCTACTAAAATTGCCAAAATGATTCCAATTACTGCACCAGCACTCGTGCTTTCAAATCCTAATAGTTGTTTTACAACAATAGTTGCCTGATTTGATTGGGCAGCATTACCACCACCGAAAGATCCTCCAATACAACAAATTGCAAAAACAACAGCTGCTATTTTACCTAAAGTTTCAAATCCTCTTTCTTTAAGGCCTTTTGTTAAATAATACATTGGACCTCCATAAACTGTACCATCCTTTCCAACGTCTCTATATTGTACACCAAGAGTACACTCAACAAATTTTGTTGACATTCCTAATAGACCACAAATAATCATCCAAAAAGTTGCCCCTGGACCACCCAGAGCTATAGCTAGCGCTACTCCTGCTATATTTCCATTCCCAACAGTACCTGATACCGCTGTAGCTAACGCTTGAAAATGAGAAACTTCACCATCTTCAGAATTATCATTCTTGTCATGATTATCATACTTACCTCGAACTACATTAATTGCAGTTTTAAAATACTTAATATTTGGGAATCCAAAATACAGAGTGAAAAACAATGCACTACCAACTAATAATAAAATTACAAATGGATATCCTGCAACCTGAAAAAAAACAACGTTGCTAAAAAAATCAGAAACTGGAGCAAAAGCTTCATCAATTCTCTGATCCAATCCTTTTTCTTGAGCAGAAATAATTGTTGAAAATAAAACTAGGGAAAGACTTAATAGTACTTTTTTCATTTGTAGTAAATTAAATTAGTTAGATATACAGCAATATGCGAATAAAATATAGAAATTCAAATCTTTTTTTCATAAATCAAAAACAGATGATCTTTTTGCAGAAATTAAGTCTTTTATTCTTAACCAAAAAGCTAGAGTTAAATACATAAAAAATCCAAAACCCAAAGCAAAAAAACTACTGTAAATAAAAAAAATTCGAACATTTTTCTTTTTCATTCCAAGCCAATCTGCAAGTCTGGAACAAACTGAAAACCCATGTCTTTCAAAAAAATATCTTAGTCTTAACATTAATTTACTATATCACCATTCCATTCTGAAATTCCACCCAAAAGATTATATACCTTATTAAAACCCATCTGATTCATTATTTTACATGCAGCAGAACTTCTAGCCCCAGATTTACAATAAATATAAAATTCTTTATCACTTGAAAAAGATTTTATTTTTTTAATAAAATCTGAGGAATCGTAAATATTTAAATTGATGGCATTTTTAATAAATCCCTCAACAAATTCTTCGGGTGTTCTAACATCAATTATAGTATTTGATTCTTTTAGAGACGATTTATTTGACCAATCTAATTGATTTAAATCCATAGAACATTTTATAGACTTAAAATTATTAATAAATTTTTGTAATGTATAATTTTCGTTACTATATTTGACTTAATGAAAATAAATTTAAAGACTAACTGGTGGCGTCAACTTAATTACAATTAAGTCGATAACTCTTTTTGTCCAACAATAATAAAAGGCTTGTTTATCGACAAGCCTTTTTTAATTAATTTAAATTGAAGTGTATAAATTTAAAACTCATAGAAAAAAAATTATTGCTGATTTAATTACCCCTGTAAGCGTATATCAAAAAATCAGAGATAATTTTCCAAATTCAATATTACTTGAAAGTAGTGATTATGGAGCTAATGACAATAGTTATGCTTACATATGTTTTAATCCAACCTCTACTTTCAAAGTAAACAAAAACACAGTAGAAATAACTTACCCTGACAATCATACTGAAACATCACAGATAAATAAATCAAATTCAGTAATAAATCAACTTAACCAGTATAAAGGAAAATTTCAATTACTTAAGTCAGAATCTAAATTTTTTGAAAATGGTGTTATTGGATACATGAATTATGACTCGGTTCAATATTTTGAGAACATCGAATTTGATTCAAATAAAAATGAAATTAGTATTCCAGATGTTTTCTATTCATTCTATTCTAATATTATAATCATAAATGTATTTAATAATGAAGCTATTCTTCTTCACCATAGTTTAGATGAAAAAAACAACCTGGATACTATTGAAAATTGTATTAGATCAAACAAATCTTCAAAATACAATTTTGAAAAATCAGGAAAGATTTCTTCAAACCTAAATGACCAAGAATACATTGACCTGGTAAAAAAAGGGATAAAACATTGTAAAAGAGGAGATGTTTTTCAAATTGTTCTTTCCAGAAGATTTAAACAAAGTTTTGAGGGTGATGAATTTAACTTGTATAGGGCTTTAAGATCAATAAACCCCTCTCCTTACCTTTTTTACTTTGATTATGGTGGGTATAAAATATTCGGAAGTTCACCTGAAGCCCAATTAGTTGTAAAAAATAATAAAGCGGAAATTCATCCAATTGCTGGTACTTTTTTAAGAACAGGCAATGACTTAAAAGATTCTATTGAGGCAGAAAAACTTGCTGTTGATCAAAAGGAAAATAGTGAACACATGATGCTTGTCGACCTAGCAAGAAATGATTTAAGCAGAAATGGAAATAATGTTACTGTTGAAAAAGATCGTGAAATTCAATTTTATTCTCATGTTATTCACTTAGTATCGAAAGTAACTGCAACCAAAAAAAATAACTCATCATCTTTTCAAATAGCTGCAGATACTTTTCCCGCCGGAACACTTTCAGGAGCACCAAAACATAAAGCTATGCAGTTAATCTCCAAATATGAAAATTGTAATAGGTCTTTTTATGGTGGAGCTATTGGTTTTATGGATTTTGAGGATAATTTTAATCATGCTATAATAATTAGGTCTTTTTTAAGTATGAATCACGAACTAGTTTTTCAAGCTGGTGCGGGTATAGTTTCTAAATCTGATCCAAAAAGTGAACTTCAAGAAATAAATAATAAACTTGGAGCTTTAAACAAAGCTTTAGATCTAGCAGAAAAAATTTAATTATGAAATTAATTGTTATTGATAATTACGATTCTTTTACCTATAACTTAGTTCATTACTTTGAAGACCTTGGATGTGATGTAACTGTAAAAAGAAATGATGAGGTTGAAATGAGCGAAATTGAAAAATTTGAATATTTAGTTTTATCTCCTGGTCCAGGGATTCCTGATGAAGCTGGAGAATTAAAAAATATAATTTCCAGATTTGGAACGAGTAAAAAAATATTAGGAGTATGCCTAGGTCACCAAGCAATAGCTGAAGTTTATGGAGCTAGACTTAAAAATCTTTCCGAAGTGTACCACGGGGTTGATAGTGAAATTAACATAACTTTAGATCACTACTTGTTTAAAAATCTGAAAAAACCACTTAATGTTGGAAGATATCATTCTTGGGTTGTTGAAGAACCCGTTCCAGATTGTTTGGAAATTTTAGCATATGATGATAAAAATCATATCATGGCTTTGAAACACAAAGAGTTGAATATCACTGGAGTTCAATTCCATCCAGAATCAATTCTAACCAATCAAGGTAAAGAAATGTTAAAAAATTGGTTAAAATTTAGCTAATGAAAGATATAATTAAAAAGCTCATTTCGCATAAAACTTTATCTAAAGATGAAGCAAAAAGTATTTTAATTAATATTTCTAGTGGAAAATTCAACAACAGTTTAATTAGCTCTTTTTTAACTGTGTTCATGATGAGAAACATTACCTTGGAAGAACTTCAAGGTTTTAAAGAAGCTCTTCTTGAACTCTGCATTAGTATTGATTTAAGTGATTATAATACGATTGATTTGTGTGGGACTGGAGGAGACAATAAAGACACATTTAATATTTCTACTTTATCGGCATTTATAACAGCAGGAGCTGGAGTTAAAGTTACAAAACACGGCAATTATGGTGTTTCATCAACTTGCGGATCAAGCAATGTTCTTGAAAATTTAGGAATTAAATTTTCTAACAATAATGAATTTCTTAAAACTTGCATTGAAAAATCTGGTATATGTATTTTACATGCCCCACTTTTTCATCCAGCAATGAAACATGTAGCCCCAATTCGAAGAGAATTAGGGTTAAAGACATTTTTCAATATTCTAGGTCCTCTGGTCAACCCTTCTTTTCCAAAAAATCAAATAGTTGGAGTCTTTAATTTGGAACTTGCAAGATTATATTCTTATCTATTTCAAAAAACTAAAAAAAATTACTCTATAATTTTTTCACTTGATGGATACGATGAAATCTCGTTAACTGGTTCAACAAAAATTATATCTAGAAAACAAGAAAACATATACTCACCCAAAAACTTGGGTTTTAAGACTTTAACTCAAAAATCAATTTGTGGAGGTAAGACAATTAGAGAATCTGCTAAAATTTTCATGAATGTGTTGAGCAATAAGGGAACAGTTTCACAAAAAAATGTAGTTATTGCAAATTCTGGTCTTGCAATTTCAACTGCTCTTGAATTACCAATTTTTGAAGGAATTGAAAGAGCAAAAGAATCATTAATTTCTGGAAAAGCTCTTGAATCATTTTATAATCTAAAAAAACTTAGTGCTTCATGACAATTTTAGAAAAAATAATAAATTCAAAAATAGAGGAAGTTAAGGTTCTTAAAAAACTATATTCAATTGAAGACCTTGAAAAAAGAAGTTTATTCCAAAGAAAAACAGAGTCTTTAAAGACAAGGCTTGAATTAAGTCGTCATGGAATTATAGCTGAGCACAAGAGAAAATCACCATCTAAGTCTGTAATTAACAATGATATAAAATTAGAAGAAGTTATTTCTGGTTATGACACTGCAAATGTTAGCGGTATTTCTGTTTTAACTGACAAAAAATATTTTGGAGGAAACACAAACGATTTGTTGATAGCTAGAGAATTAACCAAAATTCCTATTATTCGAAAAGAATTTATTATTGATGAATTTCAAATTTTAGAAGCTAAAGCTTGTGGAGCTGATGTTATTCTGTTAATTGCTGCTTGTTTAGATGAAAAACAAATAAAAAATTTAAGTGAATTTGCTAAAAGTTTAAATCTTGAAGTTTTAATTGAAATACACAATAATCAGGAACTTGAAAAATGCTTATTAAACTCTGTTGATATTATTGGCGTAAATAATAGAAATCTTAAAACATTTGAAGTCGATATAGAAAACAGTATCAATTTATCTGAAATAATTCCAGAAAATTTTGTGAAAATATCGGAAAGTGGAATTTCTTCAGCTAAAGAAATTTCAATTTTAAGAAAACATGGTTTTAAAGGATTTTTAATTGGAGAAACATTTATGACGGAGAAAGATCCTGGAAAAGAGGTTTTAAAAATGATTAATGAAATAGGATGAAATTAAAAGTGTGTGGGATGAAATATCCTCAAAATATTACTGAAATAGAAAGTCTTAACCCCGACTTAATGGGTTTCATTTTTTATAAAAAATCTAAAAGATTTTTTAATCAACCTGAAATTAATTTAAATGGTAAAATAAAAAAGGTTGGAGTTTTTGTAAACGAAAATTTTCAAGAAATTAAAAACAAAATAAAAAAATATAAACTTGATTACGTTCAATTACATGGTGAAGAAACTGTGAGTTTTTGTAATTCACTAAATCATTTAGTCAAAATCATCAAAGTTTTTAAAATAGATGATAATTTTAACTTTAAAAAAACAGAAGAATTTAAAAACGTATGTGATTTTTTCTTGTTCGACACAAAAACAGAATTAAATGGAGGAAGTGGTATTAAATTTAATTGGGATGTACTTCAAAACTACAAATGCAAAAAGAAATTTTTTTTAAGTGGAGGAATTGATATTTCAGACGTTGAGAAGATAAAAAAAATAGTTAAAAGTTATCCAATTGCAGGAATCGATATCAACAGTAAATTCGAATTAAATAATTTAGAAAAAGACAAAGACAAAATAAGTCAATTAATTAAAAAATTGCGTTTATGAGTAAAACATATAATGTTAATGAAAAAGGTTATTATGGAGACTTTGGTGGAGCTTACATCCCTGAAATGATGTATGCCAACATTGAAGAATTGAGAACAAAATATTTAAAAATTTGTTCTGAAGAAAAATTTCAAAAAGAATTTAATGATCTTTTAAAACAATATGTAGGAAGGCCTACACCACTATATTTTGCTGAAAGACTGTCTCATACTTACAATACCAAAATTTATTTGAAAAGAGAAGATTTATGTCACACTGGAGCACATAAAATAAATAATACAATTGGTCAAATATTACTGGCAAAAAGACTTGGAAAAACAAGAATAATTGCGGAAACTGGTGCAGGTCAACATGGAGTTGCTACAGCTACAGTATGTGCTCTAATGGGTATTAAATGTATAATTTACATGGGTGAAATTGACATAAGTAGACAAGCACCCAATGTCGCTAGAATGAAAATGTTGGGAGCTGAGGTTAAACCGGCGATTTCAGGAAGTAAGACTTTAAAAGATGCAACAAATGAAGCAATTAGAGATTGGATTAATAATCCTATTGATACTCATTATATAATTGGATCAGTTGTAGGTCCCCATCCCTATCCTGATATGGTTGCGAGATTTCAATCAATTATCGGAGTGGAAGTAATGGATCAATTGAAAAAAACAGAAGGTACTGAAAATCCTGATTATGTTATTGCATGTGTAGGAGGTGGTAGTAATGCCGCTGGTTTATTTTACCCTTATCTTGATAATGAAAATGTTAAAATTATATGCGTTGAAGCCGCTGGAAAAGGTATTGATACAGGAAAAAGTGCAGCTACTTCAATATTAGGAAAAGAAGGGATTATTCATGGATCTAAAACGTTGTTAATGCAATCCTTTGATGGACAAATTACTGAACCCTATTCAATTTCAGCAGGACTTGATTACCCTGGAGTGGGTCCCATGCATGCAAACTTATTTAAGACGAAAAGAGGAGAATTTATATCAATCAATGATAAAGAAGCTATGGAATGGGGGCTTAACCTATCAAGACTTGAAGGAATAATCCCTGCTATAGAAACTTCTCATGCATTTGCTGTTTTGGATAAGAAAAAATTTAAGAAAGACGATGTTTTAGTTTTTAATTGTTCTGGAAGAGGCGATAAAGATTTAGACACTTATATAGATTATTTTAAACTTTAATATGAATAGAATAAATAAAATTTTAGAGGAAAAAAATAATATTCTATCGATTTATTTCACAGCAGGATTTCCAGAAATTGAGGATACTGAAAAAATCATTTTAAAATTAAGTGAATGTGATGTTGACATGGTAGAGATTGGTTTACCTTTTAGCGATCCCCTTGCTGATGGACCAACAATTCAAGAAAGTTCAACAATTGCGTTAAATAATGGAATGAATACAAAAAAACTATTTATTCAATTAAAAAATATTAGAAAAAAAACTAATATTCCGCTTATAATCATGGGCTATTTCAACCCTATTTTACAATTTGGAATTGAAAATTTTTGTGAAGAATGTGAATTAGCAGGTATCGATGGATTGATAATTCCGGATCTTCCAGTTGATGTTTTTAAAGAAAATTATCAGTCACTTTTCAATAAACATAAGCTTCTTAATATGTTTTTAATATCTCCTCAAACCAGTGACGAAAGAATTCGGTTTATAGATAAGGTTTCAAATGGATTTATTTACATGGTTAGTAGTTTTAGCATAACAGGTGCTGTTAATTCTTTTGGAAAAAACCAAATAGATTATTTCAAAAGGATTAATAAAATGAATTTAAAATCTAAACTTTTAATTGGTTTTGGAATCAGCAATAAAGATACGTTTAATGATGCTGTAAGTTACAGTAAAGGAGCTATAATTGGATCAGCTTTCATCAAATTTTTAAAAACAAATAAAATTGAAAATATTAAAAATTTCATCGATCAAATTAGAGGATAACTATCTTACAAAAACCAATTCATTTGAATTAAGACTTTCTTGTTCATTATAACAATACCCTGCATAATCAAACCCTTTTAAATCGTTTACTGAATTTATATCATTGTCAAGAATGTACCTTGTCATTAATCCTCTAGCCTTTTTAGCATAAAATGAAATGATTTTTAATTTCCCATTTTTAAAGTCTTTAAAGATGGGTGATGTCATTTTAACTTTTAAAGATTTTTTGTCAATAACTGAAGAATATTCGTTGCTTGCTAAATTCACAAAAATTTCATTTTCGGATAGTTCTTCATTTAAAAAATCTGTTACCTTTTTTTTCCAAAACTCATATAAGTTTTTCGATTCCTCTATTTTTATTTTTGTTCCCATCTCAAGTCGATAAGCCTGCATAAGATCAAGTGGTTTTAAAATCCCATATAAACCAGAAAGAATTCTTAAAGAAGATTGAGCTTTATTAATTTTAGAATCATCCAATGAAAAAGCATCTATTCCATTGTAAACATCTCCATCAAAAGTAAATAAAGAGGGTCTTGAATTGCTGTTTGTAAATGGTGTATTGAACTCAACATTTCTCCTCCAGTTTAATTCAGCAATTTTGTCTGAAATTTTCATTAATTCTTTTAATTGAGAAGGATTTTTCTTTTTCAAGTTTTCATTAATAATTTTAGAATCATCTAAAAAAACAGGGAAGGAAAAGTTGCTTGTTGGTAAATCTTTTTCAAAATTTAAAGATTTAGCTGGTGATATTATAATTTTCATAATAACTTATTGAAATTTATAATCAAATTTAAAAAATTTGAATTATTTAGAATAATTTCTCCACTTTTCTAAGCATATTTTAAAATCTTCAGGAAGGTCACATTCAAAATTTAATTCTTTTCCTGTAATTGGATGTATAAAACCTAAGGATTTAGCATGCAAAGCTTGCCTAGGCATGACCTTAAAGCAATTAGTGACAAACTGCTTGTATTTATTAAAAATAGTTCCTTTTAAAATTTTATTTCCTCCATATCTCGAATCACTAAAAATAGGATGACCAATATGTTTCATATGAGCTCTAATCTGATGAGTTCTTCCTGTTTCCAATTCACATTCAACCAAAGTCAAATAATTAAATCTTTCAATGACTTTGTAGTGAGTTATGGCTTGTTTTCCATATTCATTTTCTTCACTCGGAACACTCATTATTAATCTATTTTTTGGATCTCTGGCTAATCTTTCATCAATCGTTCCTGATTCATCATCAATAATGCCCCAAACTAAAGCGATATATTTTCTCTTTGATGATTTTAAATAAAATTGTTTCGCTAGTTCAGTCATTGATTTTTCATCTTTCGCAATTACTAGAAGACCACTTGTATCTTTATCGATTCTGTGAACCAAACCAGGTCTTCCATCTTTGTTTTGTGGCAAATTATCAAAATGATGAATTAAACCATTTAGTAAAGTTCCGCTATAATTTCCGTGTCCAGGATGAACAACCAGTCCTGCTGGCTTATTAACGACTAATAAATTACTATCCTCATAAACTATTTCTAAATTCATTTTCTCTCCAACTAATAAATTTTCATAAGGGGGATGAGAAAACATAACTTTAATGACATCTCCAGGCTTAACTTTATAATTTGATTTAACGGTTTTGTTATTTGAAAAAATTGCACCATTTTTTGCAGCAATTTGAATTTTATTTCTAGTTGAGTTTTCTATTCTATTCATCAAAAATTTATCAACTCTTAGAGGTTCTTGACCTTTATCTGCAATAAATTGATAATGTTCAAATAAATCTTTTTCTAAATTACTATTTAGATCCATCTTCAAATTTTTCGTCAATTATTCCATTTCCTAAAACTAAGTCTATTTTAGATTTTTTGGGAACCATTTCTCCTGGATTTACCTCACTACCATTAAATAAAATTTGAAGAACCATATCTTTTCCAATATTATTTTCATATAAAATTTCACCAATTTCTAAATCGGAAGCTAAAAGAGCTGAACTAGCACTTCTTTGAGTAATTTGAATGATATTTGGAATAGATACCTTCCCATAATTACTTGGATTTAATGTTAAATATATTTTGCGATTTTGTTTTACCTCAGTGTTTGATTTTGGGAGTTGATCAACTACTGAAAATTTTGGATATTTTGGATTGTATAAAGCAGAATCAAGCACAACATAAGAAAGATCACTTTCATCTAAGATTTTAATAGCCTGCTCAAAATTTGTTCCGTCCAAGTTCGGAACTTTAATATATTGATTATGATTGGTAGAAATGTTAAGATATACATACAATGAAAATAAAATCAAAATTGAAAAAAATATAGCTTTTGTGAGTTGTTTAAGGAGGTATTTACTAAACAAAAACTTAAGAAAATTCATTATCAAATAATTAAAGTCAAATATATAAAATAAGCTTGCTATTGTGATTTAAAAAAAAAATAAATGATATTTTTGTTTCAATGTTAAAAAAAGTAGCTGTTTTAATGGGTGGTTTTTCTTCAGAAAAAAAAATATCACTAAAAAGTGGAGATGTAATTTTTAATAACATTGATAGATCTAAGTACGAACCTTTCAAGGTAATTGTAGAAAAATACAGATGGCACCATATTGATCAAAACAATCAATTGTTTGAAGTTTGTTTTGATGACTTTTCAATTTTTAAAAATGAAGAGAAAATTGTTTTCGACATAGCTTTTATTATTATTCATGGACCACCTGGAGAAGATGGTTTAATTCAATCTTATTTTCAGCTAAAAAATATTCCATACACTGGAAGTGATTCATACACTTCATCATTAACATTTAACAAAAGAGATTGCATTTCAGTGTTGAGTAAATACGATATTCCAGTTGCAAATTCTATTCATCTTAATTATGGTGAATCTTTTTCGACTGAAAAAATTATTTCAAAATTAGGTTTACCATGTTTTGTGAAAGCTAATAGATCAGGTAGTAGTTTCGGGGTTTTTAAAGTTAATAAAAAAGAAGACCTGGAAAATTTTATCAATAAAGCTTTTAAATTTGATAACGAAATTTTGTTAGAGTCATACTTACAAGGCACTGAAGTATCTGTTGGAGTTATGAATTATAAAGATGAGATTAGGGTTTTTGGTATCACAGAACTAATTACTGAAAATGATTTTTTTGACTATGATGCTAAATACAATGGAAATTCTAAGGAAATAACTCCTGCCAACATTTCATCAGAGCAGAAAGAACTGGTTTCAAAACTTTCAATAAAAATTTATAAAAAGTTGGGAATGAAAGGCTTTACAAGAAGTGAATTTATTATAATTAAGGACCAAGCATATTTCTTGGAGATAAATTCAATACCAGGAATGACTAATGAAAGTATTTTTCCTAAACAAGCAAAAATTAATAATATATCAATTAAAGATTTATGTAACGAAATGCTTGAACAGGCATTAAATTAATATATTTATGCTATGAGAAAAGCTATTTTTCCAGGTTCATTCGATCCCTTCACTCTTGGTCATTTGGATATTCTAAAAAGAAGTTTACCTCTTTTTGATGAAATTGTTGTTGGAGTCGGTAATAACATTGAAAAGAAAACTATGTTTTCTGTAGATCAAAGAATTTCATTTATTAAAAATTGTTTTCTTAAGGAGCAAAAAATTAAAGTCAAAAGTTATGATGGACTAACAATTGATTTTTGTAAAGAAATTGGAGCAAATTTTATAGTAAGAGGAATTAGAAATAACGGAGATTTTGAATTTGAAAAAGCAATTGCCAGAACAAATAGAAAACTTTCTAAAATTGAAACAGTTTTTTTACTTACATCTGCAAAAACATCATTTATTAGCAGTAGTATTGTAAGAGAACTTATTTTAAATAAAGGAGATTTCAATCTACTAGTCCCTGAATCGGTAAAAATTTCCTAAGTTTCTAATAACAATTTTATATTGGGAAATGTATTTTTAATTTTTTTTACTTTCTTTTTTGTTTTCCAAACGACTTTTGTTATTCCCTCGCTTGATTCAGGATTAAACTCACCATCGTAATCAGATTTCATATTAAACCAATGTGTTTCTTTTAATCGAAATTCTTTACCTTTTTTAAAAATATGATATGTAATCATTTTAAAATCAATAATTTTCAAACTATCAATTCCTGTTTCCTCCATAACTTCTCTTAAAGCAGTATCTTTGACTGTCTCCCCTTTATCCATTTTTCCCTTTGGAAGATCCCACTTGTTTCTTCGATATATAAAAAGAATTTCATCTTTTTTGTTTGTAACAACACCTCCTCCTGCCATTACAATTTTTATTTTTTTTGTAAAAGTCGAAATTAACTTTTTAGGATTTTTGTGAAAAAGAAAAATCCTTTTTTGTTTTTTAACAAGCTTTATAATTTCCAAAATGGAAATTTCTTTTAAATCATATATACTTATTTTATCGCCATAAGGAACTTTACTTGTTAAAATTATTTCATCCTGGTTAACAAAAACTTTATACATTTGTTTATATGGTTTTAGATAAATATACAGCAAAAAAAACTGCCGAATTACTTCTACAAATTAAAGCAATAAAATTAAGCCCAAAAAAACCCTTTAAATGGGCTAGCGGATGGAATTCTCCTATTTATTGTGATAATAGGATTATTTTGTCACATCCAAAAATTCGAATATTTGTAAGAGAACAAATGGTTAAGCAAATTGAAAAATTATATGGTAAACCAGACATAATAGCTGGTGTTGCAACTGGAGCAATTGGGATTGGTATGCTTGTAGCAGATCTAATGAATCTTCCATTTATATACATAAGACCCAGCTCAAAAAAACACGGGAGAAAAAATCAAATTGAGGGGCAATTCTCGAGTTCACAAAAAGTAGTTGTTATAGAGGATCTGATAAGTACTGGAAATAGTAGTTTAATGGCAATAGAAGCATTGAGAAGCGAAGATTTACAATTAAAAGGGATGTTAAGTATTTTTACCTATGGATTTGAAATTTCTTATAAAAATTTTGAAAAAAGAGATGTTGACTTTCATTCCCTAAGTTCTTATGATTTTTTATTAGAACAAGCTTTGGAAATAAATTACATTAGTAATAATGAATTCAAAATTTTAAAAGAATGGAAAAAAAATCCAAGTGAATGGAAAATATAAATTACTGTTATGACACTAAAAAGTAATCCCAACGAACTTAATATTTCAGAAAAAAATTTATTTGATAAGCTTGTAGACATAAATAATTTTCAAAAAATTATGCCAGAAAATATTTCAAAATTTGAAATAATTGACTCAAATACTTTAATTTTTTCATTAAAGGGAATGCCCGAAATTAAATTGATTTTTGGTGAAAAAAAATCTCCTAGTCTAATAATCCTTAATTCAAGTGAATCAAAAATTAGCTTTTCGCTTTCTGCCCACATAAATAAAATTGATGATAATAATTGTTCTTTCTTTTTAGAATTTAATGGTGATTTAAATCCAATGATTCAAATGATGGTAAAAACTCCTCTTCAAACATTTATAAATGATATTTCTAAAAATACAACTAGTCTAATTTCATGAAAAAATTTGCCCTAGTTACTGGTGCTAGTTCAGGAATTGGATTAGAAATTTGCCACTCACTTGCAACTAAAGGATTTAATATTATTTTAACCTCAAGATCTAGAAATAAACTTAAGGCTATTTCTGATGAAATTAGCTCAAATTACGGTGTTAGTACAGATTATTTTGTTTGCGATTTAGTAGACAATAAGGGTCCAAAAAAAATTTACGAATACTGCGAATCAAAAAAATATATAATTAGTATTTTGGTTAACAATGCTGGATATGCTCTTCCTAATGCCTTTGAAAAAAACACTGTTGAGGATGAAGAAAATTGTATCAGAGTTTTAGGAACGTCAGTAGTTTCTTTAACTAAACTTTTTATTCGTGATATGATAAAAAGAAAAGATGGTAAAATAATGATCGTTTCGTCTGTTGCAGCATTTGCTCCACCAGCTGCAATTCAGGTTATGTATGGTCCTGTTAAAACTTTCATGAATAGATTTAGTGAAGCATTAAATATTAATTACAACACTTTGGGAATAACTTCAACTGCTTTGTGTCCAGGTTATACTGTCACTAATTTTCACACTGCCAGTGGTGTTCAAGATGAAATGGATAGTGTACCTGGTTTTTTAAAAAAATCTGCATCAAGGATTGCAGAAGAGGGAGTCAAAGGAATGCTTAAAGGGAAAAAAGTAGTTGTACCTACGATTACTTGGAAAATAATAGTGTTATTAATTAAAATAGTTCCCCAGTTTATTTTTGATTTTCTTTCAGGCGTTTTGGCACCTGGTAGATACGAGAATTTAAAAAATTGATATTCCCCATATTGTTAAAAGGGCCCATATTATATACTTAACTAATTTTCCTAAAAGCATCCATACAGACACTTTGATTACATTTACTCTAAAAAATCCCAAACTTATTGCAAGTGGGTCACCTATAATTGGAAGGCTACAAAAAAAGGCACATACACTTCCCCATTTATCAATTTTTGTTTTAAAACTCAATATTTTTTCTTTTTTAATTCTAAAATATTTTTCAACAAAACTCCACTTACCTAGAGTACCTAAAAAATAGCTGCTTAATCCTCCAAGCCAATTCCCAAGTGTTGCTATTATAATACTTAAATTAAAATCATATCCCTTGGCTAAAAGAACACTTAACACTATTTCTGAACTAAGGGGAATAATTGTAGCTCCTAAAAAACTTGCTAAAAACAAACCCACAAAACCCCAATCTGCAAAAAACTCCATTATTAATACATCATTTTAATTTCATCAAAATTGTAAGTCTGAACTCTACCATCTTTTTTTAAAATATTAATACCTCCACTTGATGTGATAGACTTAATTTTTCCAGTAAATCTTGATTTATTTTTCTGAAAAATTGAATTAGAATTTAAACCATATAAATTTTGATTATAATGTTCAAGGGTTTTATCGAAACCCAAATTTAAATTAAATAATTTATTCAAATAGTTATGTCTTGTTAAGTTTTGGATAAATAAATTGGATATCCCATCTAGATCATAATTTAAATTAGAAATTAATTTTAATGAGGATGCATTTGTAAGTTCACCAAAATTTTCTTGATTTACATTTAACCCAAAACCAATGATAATATTATCAATTTCACTCCCTTTTACTTTTAATTCTATTAAAATTCCACAAATTTTTTTATTTCCTGACATAATGTCGTTTGGAAATTTTATTTTGATGTCAGGTATTTGTAAAGCTTTTAACGTATTAAGAATCAATAATGAAAATATCACATTAATTTTAAATTGATCTTTAATATCAATATTTTTCGGGTATATTTTAATAGAAAAAGCTAAGTTCTTCCCTGGCTCACTCATCCATTTATTACCACGTTGACCTTTTCCTTTGAATTGATTATAAGTATAAGCAACTTGAGTGTTATTGAAAACAGCACTTTTTAAATAATCATTAGTGGATTCAATGGCATCAAGTTTGATTATATTCATGTATAAATTGAAATTTTTAATAAAACTAAAATAGTAGCATTAATTATCCTAAATTTATAACTTATTATAATTTAAAATTTGAATACAGATAATTTAATTTCTAATGTAATTGAAGGTATTGAAAATGTTAAAGGAGAAGAAATTAACATTTTAGATTTGAGAACGATTGAAAATGTTGCTTGTAAATATTTCATAATATGTACTGGTAACTCATCAACGCAAGTTAACGCAATTACAAGTTCAATAAGAAAGTGTGTTAGTAAAGAACTTTCTGAAAAGCCTTGGCATATTGAAGGTTTAGAAAATTGTAAATGGGTTCTAATGGATTATGTTGATGTTGTAGTTCACATTTTCAACAAAGAAACAAGGGAGTTTTATAAACTTGAAGAGCTTTGGGAAGAAGCTGAAGCCACTACTATTGAAACAAAATATTGAAATGAAAAATACTAAACAGCCAACAAATAAACCTAAATTTAATTCATATTGGATTTATGGTCTTATAATTTTGTTTTTTGCCAGCACATACTTTGTAGGAGGAGACAACAATACTTCTGCTTCAAAAAACATCAACATAACAAGTTTTGAAAGATATCTCAACAAGGGAGAAATTAAGGAGGTCACCGTAATAAATAAAAATATTGCGCAAGTTACTCTTCAACGTGATGCTCTAAATAGTCCTGACCATAAAAAAGCTAATTCGGTTAACTTTTTAGGTCAAAAAAATATTAATGGTCCTCATTATGTTTTTGAAATTGGTAATCTTGAATTATTTCAAAACAAATTAGAACTAGCAGAAAAAAAAGGTGTTCAGTTTAGTTATAATTTTAAAACAATAGAAAATAAATGGTTTGATGTTTTAATTGGATTTCTTCCTCTTTTAATATTAATTGGTCTTTGGATATTTTTTATGAGAAGAATGTCTGGTGCTGGAGGAGGTGGAGGTTCTCAAATTTTTAGTATTGGAAAATCAAAAGCTAAGCTTTTTGATCAAAAAAGTGATATAAAAGTAACCTTCAAAGATGTAGCTGGTTTGGAGGGTGCAAAAGAAGAAGTTCAGGAAATTGTTGATTTTTTAAAAAATCCATCAAAATATACAAAACTTGGAGGAAAAATACCTAAAGGAGCATTATTAGTTGGGTTACCTGGAACAGGTAAAACGTTGCTTGCAAAAGCAGTAGCTGGTGAAGCAAAGGTTCCTTTCTTTTCACTTTCAGGATCAGATTTTGTTGAGATGTTTGTTGGAGTTGGTGCATCCAGAGTGAGAGATTTGTTTAAACAAGCTAAAGAAAAGTCTCCAGCTATAATTTTTATTGACGAGATTGATGCAATCGGTAGAGCTAGAGGTAAAAGTAATATGACAGGTGGAAATGACGAAAGGGAAAATACACTTAATCAGCTTCTCACAGAAATGGACGGTTTTGGAACCAATACTAACGTGATTGTTTTAGCCGCCACTAACCGAGCTGATGTTTTAGATAAAGCTTTAATGAGAGCGGGTAGATTTGATCGTCAAATATATGTTGATCTACCTGATGTTAGGGAGAGAAAAGAAATTTTTGCTGTTCACTTGAAACCTATTAAAACAACTAAAAATTTAGATACAGATTTTCTATCTAAACAAACTCCAGGATTTTCTGGTGCAGATATAGCAAATGTTTGTAATGAGGCTGCATTAATTGCAGCTAGAAAATCCAAAAAGTCTGTTAACAAACAAGATTTTTTGGATGCTGTAGATAGAATAGTTGGAGGTCTTGAAAAGAAAAATAAAATAATTACCGAAAATGAGAAAAAAACAATTGCATTTCATGAAGCTGGACATGCTACTGTAAGCTGGTTTTTAGAACACGCAGCTCCACTTGTTAAGGTAACAATTGTTCCCCGTGGTCAATCACTTGGAGCAGCTTGGTATCTTCCAGAAGAAAGACAAATTGTAAAACCAGAACAAATTCTTGATGAGATGTGTGCTGCATTGGGTGGGAGAGCTGCAGAAAAAGTAATGTTCAACAATATTTCAACTGGTGCTTTAAGTGACTTAGAAAAAGTAACAAAACAAGCTAGATCAATGGTAACAGTGTATGGATTAAATGAAAAAATTGGAAATCTTACATACTATGATTCTAGTGGTCAGAACGATTATGGTTTTACTAAACCTTATAGTGATGTTACTGCCCAGATTATTGATAAAGAAATTTCAAACATTATTGAAACTCAATACCAACGAGCAATTAAACTTCTAAAAAAACATAAATCAAAGTTAATTGAATTAGCAAATTTTCTACTTGAAAAGGAAGTTATTTTTAAGGAAGACTTAATTAGGATATATGGAGAAAGGCCATTTGATCCAAAAGATTTAGTTAAGAAGAAATAATTATTGATAATTATTAACATTTTCTATTAGAACAACAAGTTTTTTTATCTTTACTCGTTTAAGATAAGATTTGAAAAAATTCATTAAATCATTTTTTAATAACCCATCTGAAACAGAAATTGAGGATGATAACAAAGGCAGATATATGCCTAAAAAAATGGATCCTATTGAGCAAAGGTTTTCTTATAGATTTACAGAAAATGGGGGTAAATTTCTATACTGCGAAAACAAGGCAGAATGTGATGATTTTTTCACACAAATATTGGAGGAAAATAATTGGAAAAATGTTGAAATACTTTGTTATGATGATTCACTGTTAGATTTATTTTCCAAAAAATCAGAACTTATTGTTTCCAAAACTAATTTAAATTCTAAATTCTTTTTGACTACATGTGAATTTTTAATTGCAAAAGATGGTAGTTTACTAATTTGTGCTGAACAAATTAAATCTCATAAGGTAAATGACTTACCCAATAATTTTATAGTATTTGCAAAAATTAGTCAATTTACAGAAACATTGAGTATGGGTTTAAATGGAATAAAAAGTAAATACCCTAAAAATCTTCCAACTAATATAACAACTATTAAAAATTTTAATAGCGATAATAAAGAGAATACTAATTTTCTAACATATGGAAGCTCAGCAAAAAATCTATATTTACTTCTATTAGAAGACCTTTAATAATGAAAGAGTTCTACACTAGATCAGTTACTGCTTTCGCTTATGCTTTAGTGTTACTATTACCATTATTTTATAATGAATATTTATTTTATTTAGTAGGTTTTATTTGTAGTTTAATTTTAGTTTTTGAATTCATCAAGCTGATTTCAAACTATGACCACAGATTTTTATCTAGGGATTCTGGAAAGTCAAATTTTATTTTATATATGACTTTTCCACTTTACATTTCGTTGTTTCTTTTATCAAAAAATCAGATTTTTGAGATATTATTTTTGATCATCATAGTTTCTACAAATATTATTCTTGGATTTTCCCTGATCAAAAACAAATTTTTTTCGTTTTCAATTTTAAAAAATAGATTCATTGGTCATATTTATCTAGTAGGTTCACTGGTTATATTTTTCACGCTCCCAAATATTTTCGGTGAATACAATCCGCTAATTGTTTTGTCTTTTCTTTCTCTCATTTGGATTTCAGATTCTGCTGCTTACATTTTTGGGGTGACATTTGGAAAGAGACCTCTTTTTAAGGCAGTTTCACCAAAAAAAAGTATTGAGGGATTTGTTGGAGGCTTGACCTTTTCAATTTTTTTATCAATTATTTTCTTTTATTATTTAAATTTAAATTTAAACCTTTCACAATGGCTATTGTTGGGGTCACTAACTGGTATTTTAGGTACTCTTGGAGATTTAGTACAATCACAATTTAAGCGAGAGGCAGGAGTTAAAGATAGTGGAAATTGGCTTCCTGGCCATGGAGGGCTTTATGATCGAATGGATAGTATTATATTTGCCGCACCAATTATATATTTAACATTAACAATTTTTAAATATGTTTCATAAAGAAGGACACAATATTATTACAGTTTCGTTTATTGTAATTGCCTTAATAAACCTTGTTTCAAGAAATTTTATAGAGAATTCAACAATTAATTATTCTGTAGGAGTGATTTCTATTTTGATTTTAGTTTTAATTCTTCAGTTTTTTAGAAACCCAAAAAGAGTTGCAATTATTGATGATAATTTGATTACATCACCAGTTGATGGAAAAGTTGTTGCAATCGAAAAAGTATACGAGAAAGAGTATTTTAAGGATGAAAGAATTCAAATTTCTATTTTTATGTCTCCTGTCAATGTACACGTAACAAGGTATGCCTTGAGTGGTAAAATTAAATTTAGTAAATATCACCCAGGTAAATATTTAGTTGCATGGCATCCAAAATCATCTGAAAAAAACGAAAGAACAACAGTAGTTGTTGAAAATAAAATTTTTGGTCAAGTTCTGTACAGACAAATAGCAGGCTTACTAGCTAGAAGAATTGTTAATTATGCAAAAGTTGGAGAAAGTGTTAATCAGGGTACTGATGCTGGATTTATAAAGTTTGGATCTAGAGTTGATCTCTTTCTACCCTTGGATGCAAAGATTAAAGTTGAAATTAATCAAGTTGTTAGTGGAGCGGAAGATATTATAGCAGAAAAATAGCTAGTTATTTAATTTAGATTTTAAAATAGATATTTTGGCAAGAGTATCTTTTTCTTTATTTAGCTCATTTTCCAAAACATTTTTTGGAGCATTTTCCAGGAATTTTTTATTATTAAGTTTGGATTGGATTGATTTTAAAAATCCAAGATTATAATCTAAATCATTTTTAATTTTGGTAAGATCTTCTGACTCATTTTTCAAATTATTATAATGATATTCATGACTACCTACCAAAAAGGAGGATGTGTTCAACTCTCTTTTAGAAAAATCATTTGACAAATCAGAATTTGACAGTTTTAATAAAACTGAAATTAGCCGTTTATCAAATACAGCCTTTGAAAATAGAGTCAATTTTTCTTTATAAGAAATCCCAATATCCTTTCTCAATTTTCTAACTCCACTTACCAAATCCTTAACTTGCTCAAAACTTTTTATAATACCTTTATCTACTTTTTTAACTTTGGGCCAGTTTGAAATAATTAGAGAATTATCCTTTTCAGATTTAATTTTAGACCAAATTTCTTCAGTAATAAATGGCATAAAAGGATGCATTATCGTCAAACATTTTTTGAACAAATAAATTGATTTTTCATAAGTTTCAATGTTCATGGGTTTTTCAAAGCCTGGTTTGACTAGTTCTAAATACCATGAACAGAAATCGTCCCAAACGAGTTTATATATACACATCAAAGCATCTGAAATTCTATATTTAATAAAATGGTCTTCAATTTCTTTCAATCTAAGATTGAATTTATTTTCAAACCATTCAATTGCAACCTTTGAATGATTATCTTCTTTCACATCTTTAGAAACTTTCCATGAACTAATCAATCTAAAGGAGTTCCAAACTTTATTCGTAAAATTCTTGCCCTGCTGACATAAAGACTCATCAAACAATAAATCATTTCCAGCTGGAGCGCTGAGCAATAAACCAACTCGCACACTATCAGCTCCAAAATCTTCAATTAATTTTAAAGCATCTGGTGAATTTCCTAATTGCTTAGACATTTTTCTTCCCTCTTTATCTCTTACTAACCCTGTAAAATAAACTGAACTAAAAGGAATTTTATTTTTAAATTCTAATCCTGATACTATCATTCTAGCTACCCAAAAAAATAAGATGTCTGGACCCGTGACGAGATCATTTGTTGGATAGTAATATTTAAAATCATCGTTGTTTGGATTTCTTATACCATCTAATACAGATATTGGCCAAATCCATGAAGAAAACCATGTATCAAGGACATCTTCGTCTTGAGTCAGATCAGCTAATTTTAAAGAATTATTACAAGTTTTTTTCTTTGCTTTTTCTAAAGCATCCTCTATATTCTCAGCAACAACATAACTAGACTTATCATTTTTAATATAGTAAACTGGTATTTGATGTCCCCACCATAACTGTCTTGAAATATTCCAATCTCTAACATTTTCCATCCAATTTCTGTAAGTATTTTTAAACTTCTTGGGAAAGAGTTTGATTTCATCATTTAAAACCACTTTTAGAGCTGGCTTTGAAATATCATTCATCTTTAAAAACCATTGTTCTGAAAGTCTAGGCTCAATAATACATTTTGTTCTCTCCGATTTACCCACGCTATTTATATATTTCTCAGTCTTAGCAAGTGCACCAATTTCGTTTAATTCGTCAGAAATTTTTGATCTAACTTCAAATCTATCAAAACCTTCATAGTGCAACCCATAATTATTTAAAGTTGCATCATCATTAAAAATATCTACAACTTCTAAATTATGTTTATCTCCAATAATCTTATCATTTTCACTGTGGGCAGGGGTAACTTTCAAACAACCGGTACCAAAATCAATATCAACATAATCATCGTAAATTATAGGAATCTCTTTATTAAGTATTGGTATAATAGCTTTCTTTCCCTTTAGATGTCTAAATCTCTTATCTTTAGAATTAATAGCAATAGCAGTATCTCCAAAAATTGTTTCTGGCCTCGTGGTGGCTACTGTTAATAATTCGTTAGATCCAGTTATTTTATAATTAATAAAGAATAACTTGCTTTCAACTTCCTCGTGTATAACCTCTTCATTTGATAAAGTTGTTTTTGCTTCGGGATCCCAATTAACCATCCTGTGTCCTTTGTAAATCAAACTTTTATTATAAAGGTCAATAAAAACTTTAATTACAGATTCTGACATATCATTATCCAGTGTAAACTTAGTCCTATCCCAATCACATGAACAACCTAATTTTTTTAATTGCTCTAAAATTAACCCACCATGTTTGTCAGTCCAATCCCAAGCATGTTTAAGGAATTCATTTCTGTCTATATCATTTTTAGAAATTCCTTGGGATTTTAATTTACTTACAACTTTTGCTTCAGTTGCAATTGAAGCATGATCAGTTCCAGGTATCCAACATGCATTAAATCCCTGAAGTCTAGCTTTTCTAATTAATATATCCTGGATAGTATTGTTGAGCATGTGCCCCATGTGTAAAATACCTGTAACGTTAGGCGGGGGTATTACTATTGTAAATGGAGTTTTGTCGTTTGGAGTTGAACGAAAATAATTATTTTTCATCCAAAAGTTATACCACTTAGATTCAAGAATTTTTGAATCAAAATTTTTTGGAATTGCCATTTACTTAGATCATTTTTAATAGTTAACAAAAGTAGTTAACTAAAAATGATTTTAAAAGGTAAGTTGTATTTTTGTAATATATTTAAATTCTAAAAATAAATCATGTTAAATAAAATATTAATTGTTTTTGCTTTAATCTTTTCTAATAATATTATAAACGGTCAAGAAAAAATTGCCGAAATTCAATTTAATGAAACTGTAATCGACTATGGAATTATTGAAAATGGTGAAGACGGCACTAAAATATTTGAATTTAAAAATACAGGCAATGCTCCCCTTATTTTTACTAGAATCTTTTCTTCATGTGGATGCACAATACCTAAAAAACCTGAAAAACCCATCCTTCCTGGCCAGAGTGGTGAGATTCAAGTTAATTATGATACAAAAAGAACAGGTATCTTTCAAAAGGCTATTACAGTTAAATCTAATGCCAAAACTCCAAATGTAATTTTAAGAATTAAAGGAGAAGTATTACCTGAGCCTGAAGAAAGCGAAGAAGATAAAGAACTAATTAACAATTAGTAGACTATAACTATAAATGCATTGAAAAAATCTATTTCATTAAAGCCATATAATACATTTGGAGTAGATGTGATTGCTAAAAATTTTAGTATTGCATGTAATGAGAATGACATATTTGAATTTATCGATATTCATTCAAAAAATAACCCTTTAGTTCTAGGAGGAGGTTCTAATATTTTATTTAAAAAAAATATAGAAAGGCCTATTTTGAAAATTAATATCAAAGGAATTAATATTATAGATGAGAAAATTAACCATGTTTTTGTTTCTGTTGGTGCTGGAGAAAATTGGAATGATTTTGTAGAATGGAGTTTGAAAAATGATTTTGGAGGAGTTGAAAACTTAACTTTAATTCCAGGAAATGTTGGAAGTGCTCCTATTCAAAATATTGGTGCATATGGAGTTGAACTAGATTCTGTTTTTGAGAGTTGTAATGCTATTTCAATTAAAGAAAATAAACTTAAAAAATTTAAAAAAAAAGATTGTAAGTTTTCTTACAGGAGTTCAATTTTTAAAAGTAACTTAAAAGATAAATATGTTATAACCAATGTAACATTTAAACTTTCAAAAAAAAATCATTCAATTAATGCTGAATATAAATCACTAAAATCTTTAATAGATAAAAGGAATATTCAAAAGCCAACCATACAAATCATTTCTAATTTAGTTAAGGAAATAAGAACTAAAAAATTACCCGACCCAAAAATTATTGGAAATTGTGGAAGTTTTTTTAAAAACCCAATTATGAATAAATTAAATTTTGAAAAAATTTATTCAACAAACAATTCGGTTCCTTTCTATAAAATTTCGAAAAATGAGTACAAAATTCCAGCAGCTTGGTTAATAGAAAAGTGTAATATGAAGGGGTTTAAAAGTGGACAAGTAGCTACACATAAAGAACATGCTTTAGTTATTATTAATTTAGGAGAAGCAACTGGATTAGAAATATTTAATTTTTCTAAATCTATCAAAAATATAGTTTTAAAAAAATTTAATATCTTGCTTGAAGAGGAAGTTAATATAATTGATTAAAATATATGTTATTCATAGTTACCTTAATTTTGGTTGGTTTAGCAATTGCAGGCATAGCAATTAAAATAATTGTAAAAAAAGATGGTGAGTTTGCTGGCACATGTGCAAGTGCAAGTCCATTCCTAAACAAGAACAATGAACCATGTGGAATTTGCGGAAAACTTCCAAGTGAGACTGAATGTAAAAATCCTGAACTTAACTAAGTTTTGTCTGATAAAAATATTATTCAAAATCAAATTGATTTAGCAAAAGATAATAATCAAAACGCTTTCAGTTTTCTTTTAAATATGTTTTGGGACGATGTATATAACTTTCAACTAAAAAGAACAAAAAATGAAATTGAAGCTGAGGATATTACAATTGAAAGTTTTGCCAAAGCTTTTAAAAAAATAAACACTTACAATAACAAATATGTTTTTAAAACTTGGTTAATAACAATTTCAAAAAATCTTCACATTGATAAATTAAGAAAAGACAGAAATAAGATTGATATCAACGAGTTCACAGATAAAATTTCTATAAAAGAAAATTCTCCAAGTCCTGAGGATAAACTAATTAATGAACAAAAACTTAATTCTTTAAAGTTAAAAATAAATAAACTCAAACCTCATTACAGGGAAGTAATTGAATTAAAATGTTTCAACGAACTTTCTTACAAAGAAATTTCAAAAAAACTTAATCAACCTGTTAACAATATTAAAGTTAAAGTGCTAAGGGCAAAAAAAATGTTATTTGAATTAATTAAAAAAGAAAATGATTAATTTTTTGAAGAAACTGGGTCCCGGATTACTATTTGCTGGAGCTGCTATTGGAGTTTCACATTTAGTTCAATCAACAAGAGCTGGAGCTGATTTTGGTTTTAGTTTAATTTGGGCTTTAATATTAGCTAATTTTATTAAGTATCCTTTTTTCTTATTTGGTCCAAGATACACTTTAGCTACAGGTGAAACCCTACTTCATGGTTATATGAAAATGAATAAGCTGTATTTAATAACTTATTTTTTACTTTCAATTGTTACCATGTTTACAATTCAAACTGCAGTTACCATTGTAACAGCTGGTTTAGCAATAGAATTATTTGGACTTTCATCTAATATCACAATATGGGCAACTACCATTACATTTTCTTGTGTTTTAATTTTGATAATTGGAAGGTATAGATTTTTAGATAACTTAATGAAGTTTGTTATTATTCTTCTGACTATAAGTACTGTTATTGCAGTGTTTTTCGCTGGATACAACTATGAAAATCCTGTAAATTTGGATCAAATTATACCAAAAAACCAAGTTGGTTTAGTATTTTTAGCAGCTTTTATTGGATGGATGCCTGCCCCGTTAGATGTATCGATTTGGCAATCAATTTGGACATTAGAGAAAACAAAAAAAGAAGAAAAGTTTAAAATTAAGGATGCATTATTTGACTTTAATATTGGATACATAACCACAATTCTTCTTGGAATAAGTTTTCTTTCACTTGGAGCATTTGTAATGTATGAAAGTGGTGAAGTTTTTTCAAATTCAGGTGGAGAATTTGCAAAACAACTTATTAAACTCTATACAAGGTCAATTGGAAATGAAGTTTTTTTGATAATTGCTATAGCTGCATTTACAACAATGCTTAGTACTACAATAACATGCTTAGATGCATCCCCAAGAGCTATGAAAATAACTTCTGAATTATTAAATTTAAAGGGATTTAAAAGCTATAATACTTGGATTATAATTCTCTCACTCGGAACACTTTCAATTTTTATATTTTTTATTTCAGAAATGGGTTTATTAGTTAAAATTGCAACAATACTTTCTTTTATTACGGCTCCGTTTTATGCCTTCATTAATTTCAAATTGATTAATAGCTCACACACTCCAGAAAAGTTTAAGCCTTCAAAATTTATGAATTACTTTAGTGTATTTGGGATAATTTTACTTACTTTTTTTAGTATATGGTATATTACAATTTTGTAATTAAATTTTTAATATCAGTTTGTATATTTGCAAAGAATTAATTTATTAAACATTGAGTAATCCTGTTGTAAGCGAGTCTAAGATTTCAAAAAAACCTAAATGGATACGTGTAAAACTACCAACTGGTAAAAAGTATACTGAGCTTAGATCTCTAGTAGATAAATATAAATTAAACACTATTTGTTCATCTGGAAGTTGCCCTAATATGGGAGAATGTTGGGGGGAAGGCACAGCAACATTTATGATTTTAGGAAATATTTGTACAAGGTCATGTGGATTTTGTGGAGTAAAAACCGGTAGGCCAGAAAACGTTGACTGGGAAGAACCTGAAAAAGTAGCTAATTCAATTAAAATAATGAAGATTAAGCATGCTGTTTTAACTTCAGTAGATAGAGATGATCTCAGAGATATGGGTACCTTGATATGGACTGAAACAGTGAAAAGTATTAGAAGAATTAGTCCGGGAACAACATTAGAAACACTAATTCCTGATTTTCAAGGAATAGAAAAACATTTAGATAAAATTGTTGATGTAAACCCTGAAGTTGTTTCTCACAATATGGAAACAGTTAAAAGATTGACTCGTGAAGTTAGAATTCAGGCAAAGTATGAAAGAAGCCTACATGTTTTAAAATACTTAAAAGATAATGGAATAAATAGAACTAAATCGGGGATAATGCTAGGTCTTGGTGAAAAAGAAAATGAAGTTTTTGAAACACTCGAAGATTTAAGAAATAACAATGTTGACATTGTTACTCTTGGTCAATATCTTCAACCCTCTAAAAAACATTTACCTGTCAAAGAATTTATTACTCCAGATCAATTTGAGGTTTATGAGAAATTCGGAAAAAAATTAGGATTTAGACACGTAGAAAGTGGACCTCTTGTTCGTTCATCATACAAAGCACAAAAACATATTACATAGAAATTTTTTTTCTAAAAAAATTATCAAATTCTAATTCATCCTCAACAAATTTTGTTCTTATTTCAAGAAAAGACCATTGATTTTTCCTTTGAAGAAACTGAATTTTTTGGAAATCTTTTTCGGTAGTCAACACTAAATTTTTTCCCAGTCCCTCAATTTTATTTATATCTGTTTGAGAGTATTTGTGATGATCTGAAAATGAAAAATGTTTATAGTCAATTTCATTTTTTCTAAAAAAATCGATAAAATTTGAACTATTTGCAATTCCAGTTACTAAAAAAACTTTTTTATTTTTTAACGAATCGATGCTTTTATTATAATCTCCCTTTAAGTTACTTTCATATGAAACATAAGTAAAAAAGAGTCTCTGATTAGAGTAAATATTTATTTTATTTCTTATTTCATTTAATTTCTCCTTGGAAGTTTTTTCAGGTGTTTTACTTACAATTATAATGTCTGCTCTCTTGTACGAATATTTACTTTCTCTCAAAGAACCGACTGGAATTATGTGATCATTGTAAAATGGATTTGAAAAAGTCGTTAAAAGAATGTTTAGTTTTAATTTGACTTTTCTATGTTGAAAAGAGTCATCCAACAAAACTAAATTGGTTTTTGGATTGTCTGTAATTATTTTTGAAATGGCGTTAACCCTATTTTTATCAACAGCTACCTCAATATTTTTAAATTTTTTAAAAATCTGAAAAGGTTCATCTCCGATAGAGCTTGGTGTACTAGAGAGGTTTGCTTTTTGAAAACCTTTTGAACTTCTTTTGTAACCTCTACTAATTAAAACAGAATTATAATTTTTTGAATATTTATTAATAAGGTATTCTACAAATGGTGTTTTTCCCGTTCCTCCGGAACTAATATTACCTACACCAACAACTGGAACATTAAATGAATGTGACTTAAATAATTTTATGTCGTAAAAAAAATTCCTTAAAAATGTGACTATAAAATAAATTATTCCAAACGGGAATAATAAAAATTTAAGTATGTTCATATATCTAAATTAAAAATTTAATTTGATCATTTAATTATTTTTAACTTTGCTTATTGTGATTAAATTAAAAGAAATAACGGATATTCTTGAAAATTGGTCTCCACTTGAATCTGCAGAAGAATTTGATAATGTTGGATTATTAGTAGGAAATGCTGAGGCAATTATTAACAAGGCTATAATTACCATTGATACGACTGAGGAAGTTATAGAAGAGGCTATTGGTAACAATTGTAACCTAATAATAACTTTCCATCCAATAATTTTTAATGGTATTAAAAAATTTAATAACAAATCATATGTAGATAGAGTTGTTTCTAAGGCAATTAAGCATAATATAAATATATATGCAATTCATACAAATCTAGACAACAATCCAAAAGGAGTAAATTTTAAAATTTCCCAAAAACTATCTTTAAAAAATTTAGAATTTTTAATTCCCAAAGAAGGAAAAAATTTAGGTATGGGTATGATTGGAGAGTTAAATGAGGAATTGAGTGAAATAGTTTTTTTAGATTTTTTAAAATCTAAATTGAAAACAAATTTTATAAAACACTCAAAATTCATTAAAAGAAAGATAAAAAAAGTTGCTGTTCTTGGAGGATCTGGAAGTTTTGCAATTGAAGATGCTATTTATGCAAAAGTGGATTGTTTTGTAACCTCTGATTTAAAATATCACGATTATTTTAAAGCTGAAAATAAATTATTATTGGTAGATGTAGGGCACTATGAAAGTGAACAATATACAAAAGAATTAATTTTAGAATTTCTTAACAAAAAAATTCCTAAGTTTGCGTGCATTATATCTAAAACAAATACAAACCCAGTTAATTACTTTTAATTATGGCAAAAAAAGCAGAATTTTCAGTTGAAGATAGATTGAGAGCCTTATATGATCTACAACTAATTCATTCAAGAATTGATAAAATAAGAAGCGTAAGAGGTGAATTACCCTTAGAAGTTGAGGATTTAGAAGATGAGGTTGCTGGACTAGAGGTTAGAATATCTAAATTAGAAGAAGATTCAAAAAAATTTACAGACGATATTAAATCTAAAGAGATTGCTACTGAACATGCAAAATCAATGATAAAAAAATATAATGAACAACAAAAAAATGTTAGAAATAATAGAGCGTTTGAATCATTAAGCAAAGAGATTGAGTTTCAAGAACTTGAAATAGAACTTTGCGCGAAGCAAATAAATGAACTTAAAGCTCAGATTGAATTAAAAAATCAATCTATAGCAGAAAATAATCAAAAATTAGAGGAAAGAAGAGAGCATCTGAAACATAAAAAAGATGAACTGGGTGATATACTAAAAGAAACTGAAAAAGAAGAAAATGATTTATTAAAGAAATCTACAGAATTTGAATCTAAAATTGATGAATCCTTACTGATATCATATAAAAAAATTAGATCAAGTGTAAGAAATGGACTTGCTGTAGTTGCTGTAGAAAGAGGTGCTTCTGCTGGATCATTTTTTACAATTCCTCCTCAAGTTCAACTTGATATCGCTTCACGTAAAAAATTCATAACTGACGAGCATAGTGGAAGAATTTTAGTTGACAAAGATCTCGCTGAAGAAGAAAATGAAAAAATGGCTAAACTTTTTACCAGTATTTAATTTTCTAAAAAAAATTTTATAAAAGCCGCTTTAAAAGCGGTTTTTTTTTCGATATATCATTAATTTCCTTGTATGATTAAAAAAGTAGTTGTTCTTTTATTGAGTCTTATTTTTTTAGTAAGTATTATTTTTTATGGAAATGTATTTGAATTTAAATTAAATGAAATTCAATCTTTAGTTTTCAAACAATCTTTATTTATCTATGGAATATTAACTATTGTATGTTTTGTTGTTGGTGAAATTTCAAAAAATTACAGTCAAGTTGATAAAGTTTGGAGTATAGCTCCAATAATTTATGTTTGGTTTTTTACTTATAATTCAGATTTTAATTCAAGAATGGTAATAATGTCAATATTAGTTACTATTTGGGGGATTAGATTAACTTATAACTTTGCAAGAAAAAGTGGATATAGCATTTACTTTTGGAAAGGTGAAGAAGATTACAGATGGAAAATATTAAAAGAAAGGGTTCCTGTTTTTAATATAAAAATTATTTGGAGCCTATTCAACCTCTTATTTATATGTACCTATCAAATGGGACTAATATTTCTTTTTACCTTACCTATTCTGGCTGCATGGCAAGGTCAAAATTCCCCTATCGGAATTACAGATTTCTTGATTTCAATTGGTATGTTAGTTTTTATTTTGATAGAGGCAATTGCTGATAATCAACAATATAAGTTTCAAACGACTAAATATGAGCTTATAAACAACAATAAAAAACTAACTGGAGATTTTAAAAAAGGCTTTTTAACAAATGGATTATGGAGTATTTCCAGACATCCTAATTTTGCTTCAGAACAACTAATATGGATAACATTTTATTTGTTTTCAATTACATCAACAGGAATTTATTTTAACTGGTCAATAACAGGCTGTATTCTTTTAATAATACTTTTCTACAACAGCGCTAACTATACTGAAAGTATCAGTGAAAAAAAATATTCTGATTACAAAAACTATAAACAAAATGTACCAATGTTTATAGGTTTTGTGAAAAAATAATTTCAAAATTATTTTGGTTTAATTCTTGTTATTAAATAATAATTTTAACAAAATTGAATAAATCTGAGTTAAATATCGTTTGGCTTAAAAGAGATCTAAGAACATTGGATCATGAGGCGCTTCAAAAAGCAGAGGAAGAAAAAATACCTTTTTTAATAATTTACATATTTGACAGTGAATTAATAAATCATCCTGATACTAGCAATAGACATTTAAGATTTATATACAACTCATTATTGGATATTAATTTAAAATTAGATTCATATAATAAGAGTGTTAATATTTTTTATGGAAAAAGTCATGAAATATTTAATTCACTCATAAAACAATTCAGAATACTAAACGTTTACAGTTACCAAGAATCAGGAACAAAATTGTCTTGGGAAAGAGATAAAAAAATAAATACAATACTTTCAAAAAATTCAATTAATTGGTTAGAATTTCAGCGCGATGGAATAATAAGAGGACTAAAAAATAGAAAAAACTGGAATAAAAACTGGCATATCCAAATGCATAAAAAAACAATTGTTAATTCATTTAAAAAACAATCAAAAATTGAATTAAGAAATGATTTTGAAATTCCAAAGGACTTTTTAAAAACTTTGAAAAAACAAAATAACAATCGTCAACCAGGTGGTGAAACATATGCACTTAAATATTTAAAATCATTTTTAAAAAGTAGATTCAAAAATTATATTTTTGATATATCAAAACCTGAAAAAAGCAGAACCTCCTGCAGTAGATTATCTCCATACATATCGTGGGGGAATTTAAGTATTAGAATGGTTTACCAGTACTTGAATACTGCATCAAGTAACAAAATCAATAAAGAAACAAAGTCAATAAACGCAATGATTTCAAGACTTCACTGGCATTGTCACTTTATACAAAAATTTGAGGTTGATTGTAGTTATGAAACTGATTTCATAAATAAAGGATTCATAAAATTAAAAAGGATCAAAAACAAAAAATATATCACAGCTTGGGAGAACGGGTTAACTGGATTTCCACTTATAGATGCGAGTATAAGAGCTGTAAAGAAAACTGGTTGGATAAACTTTAGAATGAGAGCAATGTTAGTATCATTTTTTGTTCACAATTTAAATCAGGATTGGAGAGATGGTGTATATTTTTTAGCAAGACAATTTTTGGATTATGAACCTGGAATTCATTATCCTCAATTTCAAATGCAAGCAGGAACAACAGGCGTCAACTTGATTAGAATTTACAATCCAATCAAAAATTCAATAGAACACGATCCAAATGGAGTTTTTATAAAAAAATGGATTCCTGAACTAAATAATATTCCAATAGAATTCATTCATGAACCCTGGAAAATTAGCGAAATGGAATCAAAGTTTTACAACTTCAATCCAGGTAATGATTATCCTAGACCAATAGTGGATTTAAAAAAAAGTTCAATGTTAGCAAAAGAAAAAATTTGGAAACATTTAAAAGATCCAAAAGTTATTAGTGAAAAGAAAAAAATAATTCGAAGACACGTTAACCAGAGCTAAATTATAAAATTATTAAAAAATTAATGTAACCTTTGCTTCTCATAAAAAAAAGTGTTACGTTTGCGTTACATTAAAAAAATAAATAACATGCAATATCAAGCCGAATTATTAATTCCTATTTTAGGAATACTTTCTGGAATTATTATCCCTGTAGCCGTATTTATATGGTTGTATTTTGATGCAAAAGGTAAACGAGAAACTGTTTTAGAAATTTCTAAAAATTTAAATCACCCATCAAAAGTTGAAGAATTACTAAGAATTTTTGAGGAAAGAAAAAAAGAACCCATAGATTATAGAAGAAATGGTGTAATTACACTGTTTACTGGTGTTGGACTTTTTATTTTTGGAATCTTTTTTCTAGGTCAAATAATGAAAGCAGTTGGTGCTTTAGTTTCATTAGTTGGTTTAGGAACAATTATAGCAGGTTACCTATATCCAAATACTGGAAAAGAACTTAGTGACGCTGTTGATGAATTTGAAAAAAAGTAATAATGGGTAAAAACCATAAAAAACTTTTAAATAATCTGGAAGATATCAGAAAATCTGCTGGCTTAACTCAGCAAGAATTATCTATTAAAGCAGAGGTTTCTAGAAAAAGTATTAACGCTATTGAAAACGGGATTTACGTGCCTTCGACAGTTCTAGCTTTAAAAATTGCAAAAACCCTGAATTGTAAAATTGAAGAATTATTTCAATTACCTTAAAATTAAGTAAGTGTTTAATTAAAAACCCCACCAAATTTGGTGGGGTTTTTAATTCTGTGGGCGCTAAGGGATTCGAACCCCTGACCCCTTGGGTGTAAACCAAGTGCTCTGAACCAACTGAGCTAAGCGCCCTAAAACGATGGCAAATATAATATAAATATTTAATCAAAGGCTAAATCATTTTGAATATCTTTTTCTACTATTTTAAGATATTTTTCTCTCTTTTTTTGGGATACAAAAGGTACGGACCAAAATTGTCTTGTTTTGGTGAATAAAGAAAATCTCCACCCGAAAACAAAAGTATACACACCCATTACCAACCTTAATTTTATAGAATTAAGATATAAGGTCAATACTGGGATTGCCGGAGCACCATGAGTTACATAAGTTCGTACCTTTTTATCTTTCAAAAAAGGCTTTGGATAAGCATACAATTTTGTAATATTTACAAACTCATAAGCAAATCCTGGCTCAAATACTTCATCAAAAAATATTTCCATTCTAGGAGTTAATCTAAACCACCAAACAGGAGAAATAAAGTAAATTCTTTCTGACCAAGTAACTAAATCTTGGTATTTTTTAATTAATTTTTTTCTGGGCCTTGTAAAACTATCCCTGTATAAATCAATAACTTCTATTTCTTCATTATTTTTAGATAAGTTATTTTTGACAGTCTTAAAAATACCATTGTAACAAAATGATTCAGTATTTGGATGACCTATAATAATTAAGTTTTTCATAATAGATCTATAGATTCAAAACTAATGCCATAAATTTAAATTGATTAAAATGTTGAGAATAGCCCATGATATTATTTACAGACATCCATTAGAAAAAAATCATAGATTTCCAATGGAAAAGTATGATTTAATTCCTTTCCAATTAATTAAAGAAAAGACCTGTAATTCTAATAATTTTTTTATTCCAAAAAATTTAAATGATCAAGATGTTTTAAATACTCATGATAAAAATTATTACGAAAAGTTATCATCACTTTCTTTAACCAAAAAAGAAGTAAGGCCAATTGGATTTCCTATGAGTAAAGAACTGGTGCTTAGAGAAAAAAAAATAGCTCAAGGGACAATAGAATGTTCCAATTTTTCTCTTATTCATGGAATTTCTATGAACATTGCAGGGGGAACTCATCATGCTTTTTATGACAGAGGTGAAGGATTTTGTATGCTTAATGATCAAGCCATTGCTGCAAATTATTTGATAAATAATGGTTTAGCAAAAAAAATTTTGATTATTGATTTAGATGTGCATCAAGGAAATGGGACAGCCTCGATTTTTAAAGACAACCCAAATGTTTTTACCCTATCATTTCACGGGCATAAAAATTATCCTTTTAAAAAAGAAAAAAGTGATTTGGATTTTGGATTTAATGATTTTACAAACGATGATTTTTATTTAAAACAATTAAAAGAAATCATTCCAAAAGTAATTGATAATTTTCAACCTGATTTTATTTTTTACTTGGCAGGAGTTGATGTTTTAGAAAATGACAAACTTGGCAGATTATCTCTATCAATTAAAGGATGTTGTGAAAGAGATAGGTTTATTTTAAATAATTGTAAAAAAAATAATATTCCAGTTCAAGTGAGTATGGGTGGTGGTTATTCGTTTAATATTGAAGAAATAATTGAGGCTCATTCAAACACGTTCAGA
>SGZG01000012.1 GCA_004214185.1 Flavobacteriales bacterium
ACATTAAAAGAATTTCATAAACTATTTTTTGAAAAATTATCATTAAAGTTTGAAAAAAATGAATTGGATAGTTTTTTTTTCATACTAATTAAGCATTCTTGTAATCTTGAAAGAATTGATTTTATTTTAAATCCCAAAGTTGATCTTTTAAAAGAGCAAGAAAAATTTTTGATTAATTCAATTTTATTGTTGCAAAAAGAAACACCAGTTCAATACATTGTGGGTCAAACAGAATTTATGAATTTAAATTTTATAGTAAATAAAAATGTTTTGATTCCAAGACCAGAAACTGAAGAATTAGTTAAGTGGATCATTCAAGATTCTGAAAAGGGTAAAAATATTTTAGATATTGGTACAGGATCTGGATGTATAGCAATTAGTTTGGATAAATATCTCCCTGAGTGCCAAATCTATGCATGGGATGTATGTGCTAAAGCCTTAGATACAGCAAATAAAAATGCAAAAAAAAATAAATCTAGGGTAAAATTTGAAATGGTTGATATTACAAAGAAAATAAAATCTAAAAGTATGTTTGACATCATTGTGTCTAATCCTCCATATATAACTCAAAGTGAAAAGAATAAAATGCATAATAATGTTTTGTTGCATGAACCTCATCTTGCTCTTTTTGTGGATGATGACAAGCCATTGTTTTTTTACAAAAAAATATTAGATTTTTCTAAAACCAACTTAAAAAAAAATGGAATCTTATATTTTGAAATCAACGAACAATTTTCAAAAGATTTTAATAAACTTTTAAAAGATAAAGGATTTTACGATATTGAAATTAAAAAGGATTTTAGATCCAAAAGTAGAATGGTAAGGGCTTACAAATCATGAATGTTGAAAAAGAAATATTGAACCTCAGAGCTGAAATTCATAAACATACTCATCTCTATTATGTTGACGATTCCCCTGAAATAAGTGATTATGAATTTGATGTTTTATTAAATAAATTAATAATCCTAGAAAATAAGCATCCTGAATTTTATGATCCTAATTCTCCTACACAAAGAGTTGGAGGAAAAATTTCAAAGAATTTTGTAAATGTTAAACATGAATATCCAATGTATTCTTTAGACAATTCATATTCAAGAACTGATTTAAATGACTTTCATTCCAGAGTTTTAAAAAAAATTTCAAATGAGAATTTGAGTTATTTCTGTGAGTTAAAGTTCGATGGGGTTTCAATAAATATAACTTATGAAAATGGATATTTAGTAAGAGCAGTAACAAGGGGTGATGGAGTTAGTGGAGATGATGTAACTGAAAATGTTAAAACAATTAAAACAATCCCTTTAAAACTAAAAGGAGATTTTCCAGATAAATTTCAAATTAGAGGTGAAATTTTTATCGGATTGAACGATTTTAAAAAAATGAATCATGAAAGATCAAGTAATGGCCTTGAGCCATACATGAATCCAAGAAATACCGCATCTGGAAGTTTAAAATTACAAGACAGTTATGAGGTGTCTAGAAGACCTTTGCAATGCTTTTTATACCAAATAGTAAGTGATGACAATAATTATAGTACTCAGGAGGATAATCTAAAATTTGCTAGAAATTGGGGGTTTAATATTTCAAAGTCATTCAAACTGTGTAATACTATAGATGATATTTCTGAATTTATTGATTATTGGGATAAAAAACGAAATAGTTTAGATTTTGAGATCGATGGAATTGTCATCAAAGTTAATCAGATAAAATATCAACAAATTTTAGGATTTACTTCAAAATATCCTAGATGGGCCATTGCATATAAATTTAAAACTATGCAAGCTCAAACTTTACTAAATTCTATTACCTATCAAGTTGGAAGAACTGGAGCAATAACCCCAGTAGCTAATTTAGAGCCTGTATTATTAGGTGGAACAATTGTGAAAAGAGCTTCTTTACACAATGAAGATCAAATTAATAAGTTAGATCTTTATTTACACGATACGGTAATTATTGAAAAAGGGGGAGAAATTATCCCAAAAATAGTTGATGTTGAAATTAAAAAAAGAGATTTTAATTCAGTTAAAGTCCAATTTATTCAAAATTGTCCTTATTGCTTATCATTACTAAAGAAAAACAAATCTGAGGCTCAACATTATTGTGTTAATTCTTTTTCTTGTCCTCCTCAAATTACCGGAAGAATTCAGCATTTTATTTCAAGAAAGGCCATGGACATTAATGGAATTGGTAAAGAGACAATCGAACTAATGTTTGAAAACAATTTAATTTCAAATTATTCTGATCTCTATTTTTTAAATAAAGAAAGTCTTTTGAATCTCAACAGAATGGCTGAAAAATCAGTTGAAAATATTTTTGAGGGTCTAGAGAATTCTAAAAAAGTTCCTTTTGAAAGAGTTTTGTTTGCGCTGGGAATAAGATATGTTGGTCAAACAGTTGCTAAGAATTTAGCCAAAAAATTCAAATCCATTGATAATTTAATTTTAAAGTCATATGATGAATTAATAGAAGTTGATGAAATTGGAGATAGAATAGCAAGAAGTGTAGTGAAATTTCTAGGTGATTCTAACAATCTTAAAAATATTGAAAAATTAAAAATGGTTGGTCTTAAATTTGAGATTGACTCAACTATTATTCGCAAGAGTATATTGAATAACAAAACATTTGTTATTTCTGGTGTATTTGAAGACCATTCAAGAGAAGAATTAAAAAGTTTAATAGATCAAAATGGTGGAAAAAATTTAAGTTCAATTAGTTCAAAAACTAATTTTCTTTTAGCAGGAGATAAGGTCGGTCCAAGTAAATTAAAAAAAGCAAAAGATTTTGATATAACGATTATTGATGAAAAATATTTTATTGAAATGTTAAATAATTAAATTTTAATTGATTCTGAATCATTTTTTTTGTTTTCATTGGAAAAGTAGAAATCAATTTTTCCTAAATTAATTCCAAAACATCCAACCTGATTTATTATAACATCTTTATTATCTATATTTTTAACACGTACTGGTTTTTCTAAAAAAGTATGTGTATGTCCTCCAATTATTAGATCTATATTTCTGGTTTTTTTAGCTAGAATCAAGTCACACATTAAATTACTATCCTTTGAATATGAAAAACCTAGGTGAGATAAACATATTACTAGATCACATTTTTTATTTAACTTGAGATCATAAGAAATATCATTAGAAATATCAACGGGATCTATGTACTCAATTCCTTTGTAAAGTTTTTTTTCTACAAGACCTTCAAGATCAATTCCTAATCCAAAAACTCCAATTTTAATTCCATTTAAATCAAAGATTTCATAACTTTTAATTTTATCCTCAAGTGGCGTGTTTTTAAGTGTATAATTAGCATTTAGAAAAGGAAAATTAGCATTTTTTAAAACTTTTGCTAATTTTTCAATTCCATTATCAAATTCATGATTTCCTAATGTACTTGCATTATAACCCATTTTGCTCATAAGTTTCAACTCAATTTCTCCTCCAAAAAAGTTAAAATATGGAGTTCCTTGGAAGACATCTCCTGCATCCAAAACAAGAGTATTTGGATTGTCTTTTTTTATTGAGTTAATTAAATTTGATCTAGCTATAACACCTCCACCATTAGGATTAATAGGATCGTTCTTTGGAAATGGATCAATATGACTGTGAACATCATTTGTATGAAGAATAGTGATTTTTTTTAAGTCTTTTAAGGAAGAATTAAAAGTTTCAAAATAAGGTAACGTGATTCCATAAATTGATGAAGTTTTAATATGTTTTAAAAAATTTCTTCTTTTCATTATTTTCTCATAATTCTGTTATCAAGTTTAGCTTCAATAATCTTTTTTTCTTTTATGTATTCAATTAAAAGATCTCTTAAGTTTAAATTCAAAGAATAAAGCTCGATTGGATTTTCAAAAAAAACCATTTTATCTCCACCTTCTTGTAAAAAATTTGATGTTAAAACATAATAGTCTTTTTTAATATCAAAGTCTTTGTTGTTAATTTTTATTCTACTTATTGTTTTTTTATCAAAAACTATGTTGATTCGAGAACTAGGATGAGCTAAATTCTCATTGTTTATATAATCAATCAATTCTTTAACTTTTTTACCCTTTATCTTTACTATAGTAGCCGTATTTTTCCATGGCATAATAGTAAACATATCATGTTGTGTTACTTCTCCTTTGTTAAGAGTTCCTCTAATCCCTCCAAAATTGAATAAAGCAAAGTCTAATCCAATCGGATTAATTTTTTTGAATTCAATATCACATTTTTTAAATAAAACATCAGCAATTAAATTTCCTAACGTGGATTCTAATTCAGAATCTCTAATACTATAAGATTCTTTACTGAACCCAATAACTTTAGCAAGGGATTTGATTTTATTTCTATATGGAATGATCAAAGATTCCAGTTCTTCATTATTAACAGAATCTTTGATTTTGATGTTTTTTTCAATAAATATTTCTGTAAGAATTAAATTTTCACTGGAGCAAGAACTTACAAATAATGTTATAATTAAAACAATAAGTTTTAATTTCATTTTATTATTGTAAAATATAGTATTCAATTCTTAAATATGTAATTTTGCAGAACTTTAAAGATATGATATTTAAATCACTACATGAAAGTCTACTAAAAAAAAAGATTAAAAAATCTTTAATCTTGTTAGATACTCAAAGTAGAGTTAAACCAAATCCTATAAAGTCTATGGGTTGTATCGTAGATCCATTGTTTCCTGTTGATGTTAATAGTTTTATTAAACTTGCGAAAAAAATTGGTTTAAAGGACAAGGATTTAAAAATAATTACATTTCAAGAAAATGAAAATGGTTTTAATATTTTTTCAAATATGAATATAACACCTGATTCAATTTCTTTTTACGGAAATCTAAAAGGAAATGATTCTTTAGAGTTCATTTCATATGAATTCGATCTATTGATTAATTTTTTTAATTCAAATGATGTTCTCACTTTGTTATCCTCTAAAGTAAATGCCAAGTTTAGAATTGGTTTTGATTCTGTTGATCCTAAGCTTAATGATTTAATTTTTTCTAGTAAAATAAAAAAGTATTTAGATTTTGAAAATGAGCTTGTTAAATATTTAAAACTCATCATATGATTATGATGTCAGAAAAATTAAGAGGAACAGGTGTTGCAATAATAACTCCATTTAAAAATGATCTATCCATTGATATTAATGCCATTGAAAAATTAGTTAACTTTTTAATTGAAAATGGAGTCAATTATTTAGTTGTTCAAGGAACAACTGGTGAAACATCAACTTTAACTTATGATGAAAAAATTATATCCAGAAAAGCTTTTGTTAAAGCTAATAATGGCAGAGTTCCTCTCGTTCTAGGTATAGGTTCTAATAACACATCAGAGATAGTTCATGATTTAAAAAATTCAGATTATTCAGATTTTTGTGCAATTCTATCTGTAACACCTTATTACAACAAACCTTCTCAGGAAGGATTGTATAATCATTATTCATTAATTTCAAAGTCAACTAATCTACCTATAATTCTGTATAATGTTCCATCGAGAACAGGTGTAAACTTATTGCCTGAAACAACAATTAATCTTGCTAATAATCATGAAAATATAATTGGTATTAAAGAAGCTTCCGGAGATCTAAATCAAATAAAAAAACTAATAAATAATAGACCAGAAAATTTTTTAATTATTTCAGGAGATGATGATACTGCTCCTCAAACTGCTTTGCTCGGGGGTGATGGTGTAATTTCAGTAACTGCTGGATGTATTCCAAAAAAGTTCGTAAGAATAATTAAATCAGCAATGTCTAACAATGAAAAACTTTGTTTAGAAGAATTTAATCAAATTAAAGGTTTAATATCATTACTTTTTCAGGAGGGTAATCCATCTGGAATAAAATCTGCATTAAATGCTATTGGTTTGTGTGATAATAATTTAAGATTACCATTAACTAAAGTTTCTCGAGAACTAGAATTAAAAATTAAAAGTTTAGTTTTTGATATTAATAAAAAATAATAAATATTAAATTTACACCATGTTTTCAAAAAATAATATAATTTTAATTTTTATTCTTCTAGTATTAAATTCCTGTAATGAATTTCAGAGAGTTCTAAAAAATGAGGATATTAAAATAAAGTACGAAGCTGCAGAAAAATATTATGATAGTCAAGATTTTAGAAGAGCTGCAAGATTATTTGAACAAATATTGCCTAAATATAGGGGAAAACCTCAAGCAGAAAGAGTTACATTTTTTTATGCTAACTCTTTACTTAATACCAATAAATATATAGATGCTGGTTTTCAATTTGAAACTTTTTTGAAAGCATATCCCATGAGTCAAAAAGCTGATGAGGCTGCTTTTTTAGGAGCTTATTCTTACTATAAAACATCTCCTGATTACAGTTTAGACCAGGAAGAAACAATAACTGCAATTGAAAAATTGCAAGATTTTATCAATAATTATCCAAGTTCTGAAAAAATGTCAGAAGCAAATGATTTAGTTCAGGAGTTAAGGTTAAAACTTGAATTTAAAGCATTTAACATAGCAAAACAGTACAATACCATTAGAGACTACAAATCTGCACTGATTGTTTTAGATGATTTTATTTCTGATTACCCTGGAACTCCCTACAGAGAGGATGCTTTATTTTATTTGTTAGATTCCTCATATGAACTAGCAGTTAATAGTGTAGAAACTAAAAAATTAGAGAGACTTAAAAATGCTAAAAAAATTCATGACGAACTGGTTAGAACTTATCCTGAAACCAAGTACTTAGATAAATCTTATGAAATGATTAATGTTATAGATAAAGAAATTAGTACATTTGCAAAAAATAATTAAGAACATGGACTTTAAAAAAACAAATGCTCCTTTAGAAACAATTACCTATGATAGAAATTTAATTGATGCTCAAACTGATAATATATATGAAGCTATCTCAATTATTTCTAAAAGAACTATTCAGATTAATGAATCTATAAAAAAGGAATTATTAGACAAATTAGAAGAATTTGCTAGTCCAACTGAGAGTTTAGATGAAATTTTTGAAAACAAAGAGCAGATAGAAGTTTCTAAATTTTATGAAAAACTTCCTAAGGCCCATGCAATGGCAATTGAGAATTGGTTAATGGAAAAAATTTATTACAGAAATACTGAAATTAAGGAATAGAAATGTCTATTCTAAGTGGCAAAAATATTCTATTAGGAATTTGTGGTGGAATAGCTGCTTATAAATCAATTTTTTTACTCAGACTTTTAATTAAAAAGGGTGCTAACGTTCAAGTTTTGATGACACCATCCTCTAAAGACTTCGTAACACCTTTAACTTTATCAACTCTTTCAAAAAGACCTGTTCTCTCAGATTTTTTTGATAAGAAAAATAAAAATGAAATCTGGAACAATCATGTAGATCTTGGATTGTGGGCTGATTTTTTTATTATAGCTCCAGCCACATCAAATACAATTTCTAAAATGTCTTCTGCAAGAGCAGATAATTTATTATTGGCCACTTATTTATCAGCTAAATGTCCAGTTTATTTTGCACCAGCAATGGATTTAGATATGCATAAAAATTTAGCAAACCAAGAAAATATTAATAAACTAATAAAACATGGTTGTATTCACATTCCTGCTAAATCAGGTTCTTTAGCTAGCGGATTAGAAGGGGAGGGTAGAATGAGTGAACCACAAGACATTGTTGATTTAATTTGTAATGATATAATCAAAGATTTAAAATACTATAAAAAAAAATTTTTGATCACTGCTGGACCTACTTATGAACCGATTGATGCAGTTAGGTTTATTGGTAATTTTTCAAGTGGAAAAATGGGTTTTTCTTTAGCTAAATGTGTATTAAAATTTGGTGGTAATGTCACTTTAATAACTGGACCAACGAGCTTAGATTTATCACACGAAAATTTAAAGATTATTAGTGTTGTTACAGCTGATCAAATGTTAAATGAAACTTTGAAACATTTTGAAAATTCAGATATAACAATTATGTCTGCAGCTGTTTCTGACTATAAACCTAAAACAAAACTATCTTACAAAATAAAAAAACAAAATGATGAACCTTTATCTCTCGATTTGGTTCAGAACTCCGATATTTTGAAATTATTAGGTAATAAAAAGAAAAAAAATCAAATTTTGATTGGCTTTGCTTTGGAAACTGATAATGAAATTCAAAACGCTAATAATAAAATAAAGTCCAAAAATCTAGATGCTATTGTATTAAATTCTTTAAATGATAAGGGTGCTGGTTTTGGATATGATACAAACAAGGTAACTTATATTAATAATAAAGGAATTGTTAAAAATTTCAAATTAAAATCTAAAGATGAGGTTTCAATTGATATTTTAGATCAATTAATTACTGATTTCCATGAGAAGATTTAGTTTTTTACTTATTTGTCTGGTTTGCCAATTTTCTATTTCTCAACAATTTAGTAGTAAAGTTATTGTTAATTCTGAGTCCTTAAACCAAACAAATAATTCTGTTTTTAAAAATTTAGAACAATCCATAATTTTTTTTGTGGATAAAAACCAATGGTCCAACGATAATTTAAAAGATTTTGAAAAAATTAAGTTGAATATTTTAATAACCATTAATAAGTATGAAGATGGTTTTTTTAATGCTGATTTCGAATTCCAAGCTTTCAGGCCAGTTTTAAACTCAACTTATTTAACTACAATTTTTAAATATGTGGATAAAAATATTCAATTCAGTTTTAATGAGTTTGATCAAATATTATTTAGTGAAAATCAATTTCAATCTAATTTATCGTCTTTACTAGCATTTTATTTAAATATTGTAATCGGAATTGATAAAGACTCGTATGTTTATAATTCAGGTGAATTTTATTTCAATAAATCTAAAAATATTTTAAATCTTGCAAATCAAAATAATAACTCTGGCTGGAGTTCATCATCTTCTGGTGGCGTCTTAAATAAATTTTGGTTAATTGACAATTTATCATCACCAAACTCCAAAGAATTTAAAGATTTCATATTCAACTACCATTCTAATGGTCTGGACCTTATGCATAATAATCTGAAAGAAGCAAAAAATAATATAATTACCTATCTGTCTTATTTAAAACCATTGAAAAGAAGAAGTCCCAATTCTATTTTGCTAAAAATATTATTTGATGCTAAATCTGATGAAATTAATGAAATATTCTTGGGCGGTCCAGAGATTAATACAGAAGAATTAGTTAATGATTTAAATTATTTATCACCTTTTTTTTCAAATAAATGGAATAGTCTTTAGATAATTTATAAATTTAAATAACCAATTATTTTCAGTGCTTACAAAAATTTTTATTAAAAACTTCACACTTATTGATAAAGTTGAGTTAGACTTATTTTCTGGTTTTACAACTGTTACTGGTGATACTGGATCTGGAAAGTCAATATTATTAAATGCTCTTTCTTTGGTTATTGGTAAGAGAGGATCTCAGAATCTTCTGAAAAACCCTGATATTAAATGTGTTATTGAAGCAGAGTTCAACTTATCAAACTATAATATCAAAAAATTTTTTGATGATAACAATCTTGATTATTTTAATCAAACTATCATAAGACGAGAAATTCTTCCCAACGGTAAATCTAGATCTTTTGTAAATGACACACCAGTTAATTTAGATATTTTAAAAAAGATAGGTGAATCATTAATAGACATTCATACACAGCATCAATCTCTATTTAATTCAAATAATTCTTTTTTCTTTAATCTGATAGATAGTCTGGCCGAGCAACAAAAAATTGTAATTAATTTTAATTATGAACTGAATAAGTATAAAGAACTTCAAATTCAGTTAGAAAAATTAAAAAGATTAAATACAAGTCTAAATAACGACAGTGATTATTTTTCTTTCTTATTCAATGAATTAGAAGATGCTAATTTAGTTCCGGGTGAACAAGATGATTTAGAAAGTAAACTAAAACTCTATAAAAATTCTGAACAGATTAAATCATATAATTCTCAAATTGAACATATTCTGTATTCTTCCGATGGCAGTTTAGAAGAGAAAGTTTTTTCTTTAAATTCTATACTAAATGATTTGTCAAAAATTACAAATCAATATGATCCTTTAAAAAATAGATTAAATAGTATACTAATTGAACTCAATGATATTCAATCTGATTTAAATAATTCTAATTTTGATTTTTCTGATAATTCTTTTGAAATAAAAAATATTGAGGATAGAATAAATTTAATTTACTCATTGCAGAAGAAACATAACTTATCCTCTGTTGAAGATCTAATTGAAAAGAAAAAGAAGTTAAAAAATAAGCTTGATGATTCCAGTAATTTAGAAACAGATATTAAGGATTTTGAGCTTCAAATTGAAACCAAAAAATCTTTTCTTGAGGAACTATCTAAAAAAATTTCAATTTCAAGAAAAAAAATACTTCCACTTTTAAAATCTGATTTAGAATCTTTGTTAGGAAATCTTGGGATGAAAAACTCTTCTTTCAATTTTATATTATCAAAATCTAAAGAGTTTAATAGATTTGGATTTGATGATATTGAAGTATTGTTTTCAGCAAACAAAGGAATTACTCATTCTCCATTGTTTAAAGTCGCCTCAGGTGGAGAATTATCCAGAATTCTTTTATCAATTAAATACATTATGTCAAAAAACCTTAATTTACCTACAATGATTTTTGATGAAATTGATACTGGAGTTTCTGGAGAAATGTCCAATGCCATGGCAAATATGATGTTAAAAATGTCTGATAAAATGCAAATAGTAGCCATCACTCACTTACCACAAGTTGCTGCTAAAGGAACTCAACAATTAAAAGTATACAAGACAAATTATTTAAACACTACTAACACTGACGTAAAACTTTTAAGTTCTGGTGAAAGAGTTGATGAGATTGCTAAAATGCTCTCTGGAGATGAGATCTCAGACTCTGCTCTAAACCATGCTAAAGAGTTACTTAATTAGTATTATCTTTGTCAAAAAAATGTTATGTCTTATAATCTCTTAAAAGGAAAGAAAGGAATAATTTTTGGTGCACTAGATGAAAACTCTATTGCATGGAAAACAGCCGAAAGAGTTCACGAAGAAGGCGGTAAATTTGTTTTAACAAATGCTCCAATTGCACTTAGAATGGGGAATGTTGATGAGTTAGCAAAAAAAACAAATTCATCGCTTATCCCTGCTGATGCAACTAAAATTGAGGATTTAGAAAGCTTAATTGACCAGACGATGAAATTATTCGATGGTAAAATAGATTTTGTTTTACATTCAATTGGTATGTCTGTTAATGTTAGAAAAGGAAAGCATTACACTGATCTTAATCATGACTGGACTGCTAAGGGTTGGGACGTTTCTGCCGTTTCTTTTCATAAGCTTCTTCAGAGTCTTTATAAACTTGATGCAATGAATGAATGGTCTAGTATTGTAGCACTTTCTTATATGGCTGCTCAAAGAGTTTTTCCTAATTATAATGATATGGCAGATAATAAAGCTTATTTAGAATCTATTGCCAGAAGTTTCGGATACTTCTTTGGCAAGGAAAAGAAAGTTAGAGTAAATACGATTTCGCAATCACCAACTCCAACAACTGCTGGTAAGGGAGTGACTGGATTTGATGGATTCATTTCATATGCAGAAAAAATGTCTCCCCTTGGTAACGCTACAGCTTTAGATTGTGCTAATTATACAGTCACATTGTTCTCTGATTTGACTAAAAGGGTTACCCTTCAAAATTTATATAATGATGGAGGTTTTTCTAATGTGGGAGTAAGTCAAGAAATTATTGATATAATTTCATCGAAGTAATAAAGATTTTTTTTATATAAAATATTTTAAAAAAATACTATGAAAATAGTTGGTTTGACTGGGGGAATAGGATCAGGAAAAACTACTGTTTCTAAAGAATTCCAAAAATACTCCATCAAAGTTTATAATTCTGATTTAAGAGCTAAGTTTCTGATGAATAATTCAACTGTTCTTAAAAAGAAACTCATTAATAACTTCGGAAAAGAATTTTATATTAATGATGAGTTGAATAAGTCATATATTTCTCAAATAATATTTAATGATCCTATATCAATTAAACTAATTAATTCAATGGTACATCCTGAAGTATTTAATGATTTTAATGAATGGAGACATTCTCTCTCTGAAAAATTTATATTGTATGAATCAGCACTAATTTTTGAAACAGGTTCTTATAAATTAAATGATTTTAATATTTTAGTTACATGTGATCATGATTTACGTGTAAAAAGAATAATAAAAAGGGATGGAATAAATGAAGAAAAAATTAATTCAATAATTAACAATCAATGGGATGATGATAAAAAGATTCCTCTAGCTGATTATATTTTCTTTAATTCGACAAGCAAAGAAAATAAATTAAAAGTTAAGAATCTTGTAACATATTTTAATTCTATTTTTAAATAAAACCATCAATGAACAAAAAAATATTTTTTCCACTTATAACTGTTATGACATTAGCACTTGTAGGAATTATATTTGTTCAAGCATTTTGGATTAAAACAACTTTAGATAATAAAGAAAGACAATTTTCTTTAAATGTTAATCAAGCATTAAAATCTGTTTCAGAACAGATACAAAGTAGAGAAATGAGAGATTATCTTGCTGTTTATCAAAAACTCATTGATAGTATTGGATCACCCAAGGAATCTCAACTTACAGCTGTATTTAAATATGTAGATAGAAACGAAAACACTAATCAAACATATATATATTCACATGGTATACTTGAGGAAGATTATAATGTATCTCCAAGTTTATTTAGTTCAGAATCTATCGACACCACTTCCATAAAAGATTACAAAGGAATTCAAACAACTACGATTATCGATGAGGCATTTGATAGAGAAATGCAAAATATGAGTTCAATAGAAAGACTGCAACGAGTTGAAAGATTATCTTTAATGGATAAAGCTAAATACGCATCTGTTTTCATGGAACTAGCTTCACTAAAGCCTATACATAGAAGACTCACAAATCTTGAACTCGATTTTTTATTACAAAGAGAATTGGGCGACAGAGATATTGATATTCCTTTCCAGTATAGAGTTTTTAATGGAGATTTTGCAACAAAAATAGGATCTGATGATTATATCAATCTTGAAAAATTCAATAAATACCAATCGCCACTATTTGTGAACGAAAATGGTGAAAGCGAATTTGAACTTGTAATAGTTTTTCCTGAAAGAAAATTATTTTTAAGATCATCATTGATAAATCTTATAATATTATCATTACTGTTCACAATAACAATCATAATTGCTTTTGTTACGACTATCAATCAAATCTTTAAACAGAAAAAAGTTTCAGAGATTAAGTCAGATTTTATAAATAACATGACCCATGAATTTAAAACTCCGATAGCAACTATAAAACTAGCAATTGATGCCATTGAAAATGTCAATGTTCAAAATGATAAAAAAAAGACATCTCAATATTTAAAAATGATAAAAGATGAAAATGAAAGAATGAATATGCAAGTAGAAAACGTATTAAGAATCTCTCAACTAGAAAAAAAAGAAAATATTATTAATAAAATTGAATGTAATGCTCACGAAATTATAAATGAGTCATTGCTACATTTGGATTTACTACTTAAGAACAGTCAAGCTTTGATTGATGTTAAACTTGATTCAAAAAAATTTAATTTTAAAGCCTCATACGGTGATTTTGTAAATGTTTTTGTTAACATTCTTGAAAACTCCATTAAATATTCAAAGAATAGACCTGAAATTAAAATTTTCACTTATGACGAAGATTCTTTTTTTGTAACTGAGATATCTGATAAAGGAATGGGAATGTCAAGTAGTGTAAAAGAAAAGATTTTTGACAAGTTTTTTAGAGAGACAACTGGAAATATTCATGATGTAAAAGGTCATGGACTTGGTTTATCTTACGTGAAAAAAATTATCGATTTACATGATGGTATGATTTATGTTGAAAGTAAATTAGGTAGAGGAACAACATTTACAATTAAAATACCAGTAAATTCTTAATTTATGAAAAATACTGAAAAAAATATTTTATTAGTCGAGGATGACGTAAATTTTGGGGCAATTTTAAATGATTTTTTAAAATTACATTCTTATAATGTCACTCTAGCAAAAAATGGAATTGAAGGATTGGAAAAATTTAAAAAAAATAATTTTGGTTTGTGTATTCTTGATGTAATGCTTCCATTTAAGGACGGATTTACACTTGCTAAAGAGATTAGAGAATTAAATAAAGACGTTCCTTTGATTTTTCTTACTGCAAAAACATTAAAAGATGATGTTTTGAAAGGATATAAAATAGGAGCAGATGATTACTTAACTAAACCATTTGACTCCGATATTTTATTACTAAAAATTAAATCAATATTTAATAGAAAACAAGTTCCTGTAAGTGAAATTAACTCTCAATTTCTTTTTAATTTTGGAGACTTTCAATTTAATTCTAAACTAAGAATTTTAAAATACAAAAATGATAGTCAAGTGAAATTATCTCCTAAGGAAAATGAGCTTCTTAAATTACTTTTAATCCATCTAAATGATTTAATGCCAAGAGAGCTAGCTTTAGTAAAAATTTGGAATGACGATAACTACTTTACATCCAGAAGTATGGATGTTTATATAGCCAAAATCAGAAAATATCTTCAAAAAGATTCTCGCTTAGAAATAGAGAATATACATGGAGAAGGTTTTAGATTAATTGAAAATAAATAATCTACATTTTATTTCTTGGATGGTATTTTGATATTGACTCCACCAAGTGCTTTCTATTTACATGAAGATATCTTTCGGTTGTAATAATATTTTCGTGACCCATCATATTTTGTATTGTAATCAAGTCTGCACCATTTTCTAGTAAATGTGTTGCGAACGAGTGTCTTAAGGTGTGTGGACCAATTTTTTTTGAAATTCCTGCGAGATTTTTTAATTCATCTAATATTAAATAAATCATAACCCTACTTAATCCACTACCTCTTTCGTTTAAAAACAATGTATCCTCACTACCTTTTTTTATTTTTTGAAGATTTCTTTTGTCATAAATATAATTATTAACATATTTCATTGCCTCTTTACTAATTGGAACAAATCTTTCTTTATTTCCCTTTCCAGTAACTTTGATAACTGATTCATCGAAAAATAAATCCGAAACTTTTAAAGTAATTAATTCAGAAACTCGTAAACCGCAACTGTACAAAACCTCAATTAATGCAGTATTTCGTAATTTATTTTTTGATTTTGTATTAATGTTTTTGATAATTAAATCGATTTCTTCAACTGAAAGTGTTTCCGGAAGTTTTCTTCCGATCTTAGGGGTCTCAATATTTTCTAATGGATTTTCTTCAATTAAATTTTCCAGAATCAGGTATTCAAAAAATCTTTTTAGACCTGAAATCATTCGAGCTTGGGTAGAGGGTTGGACTTGTTTTGAGATATGGTATATGAATTCTTTTAAAGTTGATTTTTTAATCTTTAATGGATTTGTATCCATATTGTTTTTTGATAAAAAAAAATAAAATTTTTTTAAATCAAACAAATAGCTAGAAATAGTATTATCAGATAAATTTCTTTCAATTTTTAAATAGTTTTTAAATTCCTGAACCAGTTTTTCCCACATTGTTGAATTAATTAAAATATAAATTAAACCTTATATTTAAACTTTATTTAATTTATGAAAATACAAATTATAAATGGTCCTAATTTAAATCTTCTTGGCACCAGAGAAAAAAATATTTATGGAGATGAAAGTTTTGATAATTACTTTAAAAATTTAAAATCAAAATTTGATAAACTTGATTTATATTATTTTCAATCTAACATTGAAGGTGAAATAATTCAAAAAATCCAGGAAGTTGGTTTTGAGTTTGATGGCATAATCATTAATGCAGCCGCTTATACTCATACATCAGTTGGTATTGGAGATGCAATAAGATCTATTACCTGTCCTTGTGTTGAGGTTCATATTTCTAATACCTATTCAAGAGAGGAATTTAGACATAAATCTTACTTGAGTCCTTATGTAAAGGGAGTTGTGTTGGGTTTTGGACTAAAAAGTTATGATTTAGCACTCCAAAGTTTTCTTTAACTTATAAATGAATAACTTCATCGTAAGCTGCTGCAACAGCTTCCATAACTGCCTCACTCATAGTTGGGTGCGGATGGACTGCTTTTAGTATTTCATGCCCAGTTGTCTCTAACTTTCTGCCAACTACTGCTTCTGCAATCATATCTGTAACACCTTCTCCAATCATATGGCATCCTAGCCATTCTCCATATTTAGCATCAAAAATGACTTTAACAAATCCATCACTTTTCCCTGAAGCTTGTGCTTTTCCTGATGCTGAAAATGGGAATTTACCAACTTTAATTTCATATCCATTTTCGATTGCTTGTTCTTCCGTGTATCCAACAGAGGCAATTTCTGGACTACAATATGTACAACCAGGAATATTGTTATAATCCAATGGATTAACATCATGGCCAGCAATTTTTTCAACGCATAGTATTCCTTCTGCTGAGGCAACATGAGCTAGAGCTTGTCCTTTAACTACATCTCCAATAGCGTAATAATCTTTCAAATTAGTCATGTAAAAATCATCAACAATGATTTTATCTTTTTCAGTCTTAATTCCTAAATCCTCTAAACCTATATTTTCAATATTAGTTTTTATACCAACTGCACTTAAAACTATTTCAGAGTTTATAGTTTTTAATTCACCATTTTTAGATTCAATAACTATATCAACATTTCCATCATCATTTACTGTTGCATTTTTAACCTCACTTGAAGTTAGTATTGAAATGCCCTTCTTTTTTAAACTTTTTTCGAGTTCCTTTGAGATTTCAATGTCCTCTACAGGAACAATTCTGTTCATATATTCAACCACTGTAACTTTAGTCCCCATAGAATTATAGAAAAAAGCAAACTCAATTCCAATTGCACCTGAACCAACAATTATAATTTCTTTAGGTTGCTTTTCTAAAGTCATGGCTTCTCGGTATCCAATTATATTTTTTCCATCTTGCTTAAGATTAGGTAGTTCTCTTGACCTTGCTCCAGTTGCTATTATAATTTTATCACCATGGATTTTGTCTTCAGATCCATCCTCTTTTGTAATTGAAATACTTTTATTTTCAGAAAGTTTACCAAAACCTTCAAAAACTTTGATTTTATTTTTTTTCATCAGGAAGTTTACTCCTTTGCTCATTGTTTTTGCGACATTTCTACTTCTGTTAACTACATCATCAAAATTTTTATCAAAATTTTCAACCTTAATTCCGTAATCCGCAGAGTGTTTAATATATTCAAATACTTGGGCTGATTTTAATAATGCTTTGGTAGGGATACAACCCCAATTTAGACACACACCACCTAAGCTTTCTTTTTCAACAATTGCCGTTTTGAGTCCAAGCTGAGATGCTCTTATGGCAGTTACGTAACCACCAGGCCCACTTCCCAAGACTATAATATCAAATTTTTCCATATTTATTATTTTTTAAATGATAATGCTGCAGAATTAATACAGTATCTTTTTCCAGTTGTTTCTTTTGGTCCATCGTCAAATACATGACCAAGATGTCCATCACATTTAGAACATTTAACTTCAATTCTAAACATGTTGTGAGAGTAATCTTTCACATAATTTATTGTACCTGGAATTGCTTTATCAAAGCTTGGCCATCCACAATTACTGTCATACTTGTTGTTACTTTCAAATAGTTTTTGATCACAGCCCTTACAGCTGTAAGATCCTTTTTCAAAGTGAAGGTTATATTCACCAGTATAAGGTCTTTCAGTATAGGAATTTCTTAAAACTTGATAGCTCATTTCATCCAATGAAGCTCTCCATTCTTTATCTGTTTTTACCATTTTATCTTCTTTTTGAGATATGCCAAATAGTGGCATCATTAGTATTATGTAAATAATGACAAACTTTATTTTTATCATTTCATTATTTTTTTTAAAATTATTGAGTTTTTGTCTACACAGTGTCTTTCTTGATTAGTGGTTGAATCACCCTTAATAAAATTTCCTAATTTTTTATTACAAATTTTACAGAACAATGGAGTTTTATTTTTTTTATCAAGTGAATTTAAATCGTATGTAACTTTTTCAGAGAAGGATATTTTAAAATCTTTACTGGATTCGTTTTCATAAAGAAAATCCTTTGAATTATATAGAAAAGATCCACATTTAGAGCAAGTGTATAATTCTTCATCAAACGAGTAATTTTTTTTGTTATCTACATTGTTACATCCACTACTTGAGAAAAATAAGACAAAAATTAATATTAGTTTCATATATTAAATTCATGGCAAAAATAATTATTATATTTAATAAAATACAAGTTTTATATTGGCTATATATTTTATAAAACATAAACTCTAAAATGCCAAAAAAAAAATATAAAAAAGGTCATTCAAAACTGTTAAATGCTTGGGCATTTTATGATTGGGCTAATTCTGTTTATCCATTAGTAATCAGCTCCGCAGTTTTTCCAATTTATTATGGTTCTTTGTTTGTTAGTGATTTATATGTCGAAGTCTTTGGTTTTAATTTTAAAAACACTGCATTAATTAGTTTTCTTACTGCATTTGCCTTTGTAATACTATCTTTTTTAACTCCTTTACTATCTGGTATTGCAGATTACATGGGCAATAAAAAAAATTTTTTAAAACTATTTTGTTACATGGGATCTATTTCTTGCATGGGTCTATACTTTTTTGAATTAGAAAACATTTATGTTGGTTTATTTTTTTATTTCATTGCATTAATTTCATTTTGGGCTAGTTTAGTTTTTTACAATTCATATCTTCCAGACATAGCTTTTAAGGAGCAACAGGATGCTATAAGTGCAAAGGGTTATGCTCTTGGTTATTTTGGAAGTGTTTTATTGTTAATCTTTAACCTAGCGATGGTTATGTCTCCTCAAACTTTTGGAATTTATGGTAATAATCCTGAAATAATTGCTATGAAGTATTCATTTGTTAGTGTTGGCCTTTGGTGGATTATTTGTAGTCAATACACTTTTTATTTCCTACCAGAACCGTATAAAAAGAAAAAGATTGTAAAAGATGTTATTCTGAATGGTTTCAGAGAACTATTATTTGTATGGAATGAATTAAAAAATATTCTTGTTATTAAAAAATATTTGATTGCTTTTTTTATATATAGTTCTGCTCTTCAAACTGTTTTATTAATTGCTGCTTATTTTGGAGAACAAGAGATTAATTGGCCAAAAGATGAAAAAACCATTGGTTTAATAGTTAGTATATTATTAATTCAATTAATAGCAATATTTGGAGCTATTTTAACCTCAAAACTTTCTGAAAAGTTTGGTAATATTTTTACATTAATTATTTTGAACATTTTTTGGGCATTTTTATGTATTGGAGCCTATTTTATTACTGAACCAAATGAATTTTACGTTGCTGCAGCACTAGTCGGTTTAGTAATGGGTGGTATTCAAGCACTATCAAGATCTACATTTTCAAAAATGATCCCCGATACTGAAAATACAACATCTTATTTCAGCTTTTATGATGTATCACAAAAAGTAAGTATTGTTTTTGGGATGACACTGTTTGCATTTTTAGATCAACTAACAGGAAGTATGAGGACTTCTATTTTAGTATTTATTCTAATTTTTTTAATTGGAGCCTATCTTTTAAAAAGTATAAAAATTAAAAATTATTAGAGCTGTATGGCATGAAACTTGAATATTTATTATATAGTTAAAATAGCTACAGTATAGTTAAAATTTTTTCAGAGTAGATTACCCTTAATTATTTTGATTACCTGACATTTTGACTTAATTTATATTTATGTCTAAAACTAAAATCTTAAATCTTGACATGATGTCATTGCAGAATATTGATGAAGATTCTGATTTAATTCCGTTAATGACCTCTGATGATGAAGAAGCAATTTCAAAAGAATCTCTTCCTGATACCCTGCCAATCCTTCCTTTAAAGAATACTGTGATGTTTCCTGGAGTTGTAATTCCAATAACAGCATCAAGAGATAAGTCTATTAAATTAATAAAGGATTCTAACAAAAAAGATAAGTTAATTGGTGTGGTTTCTCAAATAGATTCTAAAGTTCAATCTCCAACACTAAGTGACATCCATCCTACAGGTACTGTTGCTAAAATTTTAAGAGTTTTGAAAATGCCTGATGGAAATGTTACAGTTATAATTCAAGGCAAAAAAAGGTTTTCAATTGAGCAAATAACTTCTGAGGATCCATATATTACTGCTAGAATAAAGGAAATTCAAGAATTAAAGCCTGAAAAAAATGATAAAGAATTCAGTGCTACTATTGAATCAATTAAAGACATTGCACTAAAAATAATTGATGAAAACCCTAATATTCCTAGTGAAGCTTCTTTTGCTATAAAAAACATACAAAGTGACTCTTTTTTAGTCAACTTTGTATGTTCAAATATGAATTTGAGTGTTGAGGAAAAATACAAAATTTTAAATACTAGTGATTTGAATAAAAGAGCTTTAATGTGTTTAAAGCAAATGAATGTTGAGCTTCAAAGACTTTCTTTAAAAAATGATATTCAGTCAAGAGTAAGGTCTGATTTAGATCAACAACAAAGAGAATATTTCTTACACCAACAATTAAAAACAATTCAAGAAGAACTTGGAGGTGTTTCTTATGATGAAGAAATCAGTGAAATGAGAGTTAAATCAAAAAAGAAAAAATGGTCAAAAGATATTGGTAATCACTTTAAAAAAGAATTATCAAAATTACAAAGAATGAATCCTCAGGTTGCTGAATATTCTATACAAAGAAATTATTTAGATATCTATCTTGAATTACCATGGAATGAGTATTCTAAGGACAATTTTGATTTAAAAAGAGCTCAAAGAGTATTGGATAGAGATCATTATGGTCTAAAAGATGTGAAAAAAAGGATTATTGAATATATAGCAGTTTTAAAATTGAGAAATGACATGAAATCCCCAATTTTATGTTTAAATGGTCCACCTGGAGTTGGTAAAACCTCTTTAGGTAAATCTATAGCTGAAGCTTTGGGTAGGGAGTATGTTAGAGTTTCACTAGGTGGTTTAAGAGATGAATCTGAAATTAGAGGACATAGAAAAACTTATATTGGAGCGATGCCTGGAAGAATTATACAAAGTTTAAAGAAAGCGAAAACTTCAAACCCTGTATTTGTTTTGGATGAAATTGATAAATTATCAACTGGAAATCAAGGTGATCCATCATCTGCAATGTTAGAAGTTTTAGATCCTGAACAAAACACTTCGTTTTATGATAATTTCCTTGAATCAGGATTTGATCTTTCAAAAGTAATGTTCATTGCTACTTCAAATAATATTGCGAATGTACAACCTGCTTTAAGAGACAGAATGGAAATTGTTCAAGTTTCAGGATATACTGTTGAAGAAAAATATCAAATAGCAAAAAAACATTTGATTCCTAAGCAAATAAAAGACCATGGTTTGGAAAATAACATCATAAAAATTAATAAAAAATCAGTTGAAAAGATAGTTGAAGGATATACAAGAGAATCTGGAGTTAGAGGCTTGGAAAAACAAATATCAAAAATTGTGAGAAATACTGCTAAATCCATAGCAATGTATGAAGCTTATTCAAAAAACATATCTCTAGAAGATATAAATGAAATATTAGGTGTTTCAATAACTAAAGAAAAGTATGAAAATAATGACATAGCTGGTGTTGTTACGGGTCTTGCATGGACTCAATTTGGTGGTGATATATTATTTATTGAATCTGCATTATCTAGAGGTAAAGGAAATTTATCAATTACTGGAAACTTAGGGAAAGTAATGAAAGAATCAGCCACTATAGCTTTGGAATATATAAAGTCAAATGCAAATGAATTATCAATAGACGTTGATCTATTAACCAAACACAATATACACATTCATGTCCCTGAAGGTGCAACACCTAAGGATGGACCTAGTGCTGGAATTACAATGCTTACATCTTTAGTTTCTTTGTTAACTCAGAAAAGAGTTAAGTCAAAATTAGCCATGACCGGTGAAATTACTCTTAGAGGAAAGGTCCTTCCAGTAGGAGGAATTAAAGAAAAAATATTAGCAGCAAAAAGAGCAAAGATTACCAGTATAATTTTATGTGAAGAAAATAGAAAAAATATTGAAGAAATTGATCAAACTTATTTAAAAGGCTTAACTTTCCATTATGTATCATTTATGAAAGAAGTTTTAGAAATTGCAATCACTAATAAAAAAGTAAAGAATTTTAAAAAGTTGAATGTCTAATAAGATAATAATAGCGATAGATGGTACTTCATCAACAGGTAAAAGTACTTTAGCTAAAAGACTTGCTAAAAAACTTAATTACATTTATATAGATTCTGGGGCAATGTATAGAGCTTTAACACATTATGCTCTTGATAAAAAATATATTACAGAATCTGTATTTGATAGCCAAAAGTTAATAAAGGACATCAATAATATTAATATTGATTTTCAGCTCAATAAAGATAACGACAAGTATGAAATTCATTTAAACGATATCCCAGTTGAAAAACATATTAGAACACTAACTGTTTCTAATTATGTTAGTCGAATTGCAACTATTGGTGAATTGAGAAAACATATGGTTAAAGTTCAACATTCATTAGGTGCAGGCAAAGGTATTATTATGGATGGGCGCGACATTGGAACAGTAGTATTTCCAAATGCTGAATTAAAATTTTATTTAGATGCTTCCACAGAACTAAGAGCTAAAAGAAGGTTTAAAGAATTAATCGATAATAGGCATGATATAACCTATGATGAAGTTCTTTCAAACATTAAGTTAAGAGATGAACAGGATATTAATAGAAAAAATTCACCCTTAAAGGCAGCTTCTGACTCAATAATAATTAAAACAGATAAACTTAACTTATCTGAGCTTGAGGATGTTATGTTTTCCTACATAACCCCCTTGATCTCAAATAAATAATAGTTTTCTTGTATAATCTACAAATACAAACTATTTTCGCATTCCTTTTGAGTGGATAATATAGATAATCAAAAGAATAATTAATTATTAATCCTTCTAGTTTCTATCCTTAAATCTATTAAGAAATTAGAATACAAATTTTAAGGTATGTCCGAAGAAAAAAAGGATAGCAAAGTAAAAAAAACTGCTAAAAAAACTACCAAAACTGCAAAACCTAAAGCAGTAAAAAAATCAACAAAAGCAAAAACTGAATCAAAAGCTTCAAAAACTGTTAAAAAGCCTAAAGTAAAAAAGGAAGAAATAGTTGAAATTGAAAAACCAGTTTTAGCTGAAAAAGTTGAAGAAATTAAAGATCCTAAATCAGATGAATCACAAATTATTGTTTCTGAAAAAGATGATTCAAAAGATAATTTTTTAAATGATTTTGATTGGAATTTGTTTGAGCAAGGAATCGAAACAATTAAGGATGATAAACTTACTGAATTTGAAAAACTTGTTGAGGATAATTTCGTTGACACCTACAATGAAAGTGTGATTGAAGGTACGGTTATCAGTTTAACTGATAGAGAAGCTATTATTGATATAAATGCTAAATCTGAAGGAGTTATTTCATTAAATGAGTTTAGATATAATCCTGATTTAAAGGTTGGAGATAAAGTTGAAGTATTAGTTGATATTCAAGAAGACAAAACTGGTCAACTAGTATTATCACACAGAAAAGCTAGAACTATAAAAGCTTGGGATAGAGTTAATGATGCACATGATAATTCAACTGTTGTTACTGGATTTGTAAAATGTAGAACAAAAGGAGGTATGATTGTAGATGTATTTGGTTTAGAGGCCTTCTTGCCAGGTTCTCAAATTGATGTAAAACCTATACGTGATTATGATCAATATGTAAACAAAAATATGGAATTTAAGGTTGTCAAAATCAATCATGAATTCAAAAATGTAGTTGTATCTCACAAAGCTTTAATTGAGGCAGACATTGAGCTTCAAAAGAAGGAAATTATTGGTCAATTAGAAAAAGGTCAAGTACTTGAAGGTACAGTAAAAAATATTACTACTTATGGTGTATTTATTGATTTAGGTGGTGTTGACGGTTTAATTCATATCACAGATTTATCATGGAATAGAATTAATCATCCAAGTGAAATATTAGAATTAGATCAAAAACTTAATGTTGTTATTTTAGATTTTGATGATGATAAATCTCGAATTCAATTAGGTGTAAAGCAATTAAGTGCACATCCATGGGAATCACTAGATGCTGATCTAAAAGAAGGTGATAAAATCAAAGGTAAAGTTTCTGTACTTGCTGACTACGGAGCTTTTATTGAGATTGTTGATGGAGTAGAAGGGTTAGTTCATGTTTCAGAAATGTCTTGGTCAACTCATTTACGTTCAGCTCAGGATTTTGTTAAAGTAGGGGATGAGGTTGAGACCGTAATCCTTTCTTTAGACAGAGAAGAACGAAAAATGTCACTTGGTATAAAACAACTTACGTCAGATCCTTGGACTGATATTACAAAAAAATATCCTGTAGGCTCTAAACATTCTGGAATTGTTAGAAATTTTACCAATTTTGGAATTTTTGTAGAGCTTGAAGAGGGTATTGATGGTTTAGTATATATTTCTGATCTTTCATGGACAGTAAAGGTAAAACACCCATCTGAACTTTTTTCATCAGGAGACAATATTGATGTTGTTGTATTAGAACTTGATTCTGAGGCTAGAAAATTGAGCTTAGGACATAAACAAACTAAGGAAAATCCATGGGATTCATACGATAAATCATTTGCTGAAGGAACCTCTCATAATGCTACTATTTCAAATTCTAATGACAAGGGTGCTACTATTATTTTCAATGAAGATATTACAGCTTTCATACCTAATCGTCATTTAGTGAAAGAAGACGGAAGTAAATTAAAGAAAGGTGATACAGCTGATTTTAAAGTAATTGAGTACAACAAAGACTTTAAACGAGTTGTAATGTCACACACAGTTTTATTCAATGATCAGGAAAAGAAAAATGTTAAGGAATCATTGAAAAAGGTGAACAACGTTAAAGAATCTGATAAATCAACTTTGGGTGATTTAGATGTTTTAGCCGATTTGAAAAAGAAAATGGTTGATAATGAAAAAAAGAAGAAATAAATTTTCTTTTAATAAGTAAAAAAAGCACCAATTGGTGCTTTTTTTATTTTAAAATTTCTTTAACAAGCCAATCACCAACCTCACTAGTTTTGTAGGCTTTTTGACCTTCAGATAAATCCTCTGTAACAATAGATTGTTCTAATGATTTATTAACAACATCTCTAATCAACTTTGATTCCTCCTTTAAATTAAATGCATCTTCAAACATCATAGCTGAGGATAGAATTGTAGCAAGAGGATTTGCTATGTCTTTTCCAGCTGCCTGTGGATACGAACCATGAATTGGCTCATATAGGGATGTTTCTAAACCAATTGATGCAGATGGCATTAATCCCATTGAACCCGATATCACAGAAGCTTCATCTGTTAATATGTCTCCAAAAAGATTTTCTGTTATTAAGACATCGTATGAGTTTGGCCATTGAACTAATCTCATAGCTACTGCATCAACAAATTCATAACTTACTTTAACTTCTGGGTATTTTTTTTCTAGTGACTGTACTGTTTCTCTCCAAAGTCTCGAGGATTCCAAAACATTGGCTTTATCAACACAACATAATTTCTTTGATCTTTTCATTGCAAGCTCAAAACCCTTGATTGCTAGTCTTTCAATTTCAAATCTTGTGTAAGTACAAGTGTCAAATGCAGTATTTCCATTATCTTTTCTTCCTCTTTCACCGAAATATATACCTCCTGTAAGTTCCCTAAGAAACACTAAGTCTGTTCCTTTAATTCTTTCCTTTTTAAGTGGAGATTTATCAATTAATGAAGGGAAGGTAAAAGTTGGTCTTACATTGGCAAAAAGGCCAAGTTTTTTTCTCATTCTCAATAATCCTTGTTCAGGTCTAATCTTAGCAGATGGATCATTATCAAATTTAGGATGACCAATAGCTCCAAATAATATAGCATCAGATTTTAAACAAATTTCGTGAGTTTCTTTGGGGTAAGGATCTCCAACAGCATCAATAGCAGCAGCACCAGTTAATGCAGGCATCCAATTAATAGTATGACTAAACTTTTTAGCGACAGCGTCAGATACTTTGACTGCCTGTTCAATTACTTCAGGTCCGATTCCATCTCCAGCTAACAGAGCAATATTTAATTTCATTTTTAATTACTAATAATATTTAACATTTTTTCAGTAGATTTTATAGCAGATACCGTTTGATCCGAGTCCAAACCTCTTGTAACAAATTCTTTCTCTTCTGTTTTCCAAGTTATAAAGGTCTCACACAATGCATCAGAGTTACTACCCGGAGGTATTGTAACAGAATAATCTATAAGTTTTGGTAATTCTAATTTGTTTTTAGAATATATTTTTCTAATTGCATTTATAAAAGCATCAAATTGGCCATCGCCTGTTCCTGTTTGATTATAAATTTTTCCATTTATTTTTATATCGACTTCAGCAGAGGGATTTTCACCCTTTTTATGATTAAGTAAATACGATTCGATAATCACTTTGTTTTTAAAACTTTCACTATTAATAACATCAGAAATTATGTAAGGAAGATCTTCAGCTGTTACTTTTTCTTTTTTATCCCCTAGTTCAATTATTCTATTGGTTACTTTTTTTAAATTTTCATCATTTAATGTAAGGCCTAGGTCTTGTAAATTCTTTTTTATATTTGCTTTTCCTGATGTCTTTCCTAATGCATACTTTCTCTTTCTTCCAAATCTTTCAGGAAGTAGGTCGTTAAAATATAAGTTATTTTTACTATCTCCATCAGCATGAACACCAGCTGTTTGAGTAAATACGTTATCTCCAACAATAGGTTTGTTAATAGGTATTCTAAATCCTGTAAAAGTAGAAACAAGTTTACTTACTTTGTAAAGTGATTTTTCTTTTAGGTTAATTTCAATTTCTGGAAGAAAATCTCTTATCACAGCTGTAACGCTTGCCATTGGAGCATTACCAGCTCTTTCACCCATTCCATTAATAGTTAAATGTAATCCATGACATCCTGCTTTTAAACCTTCAATAACATTTGAGACACTTAAATCATAGTCATTATGAGCATGAAAATCAAAATGAATATTAGGATATTTTTTAACCACAAATGAAATATATTCAAAAGTTTCTTTTGGGCTAAGTATTCCAAGTGTATCAGGAAGTAAAACTCTTTCTACTGGTAATTCAGATAATATGTCTAGGTAATCAATAACATATTGTTTTGAATTTCTCATTCCATTACTCCAATCTTCTAGATAAACATTGGAACTTATTCCTAATTTAAGAGCATTTTCAATGCATTCTTTTACAAGATTAAAGTATTCTTTAGGTTTTTTTTTAATCTGGTATTTAAGGTGATTTAATGACCCTTTTGTTAATAAGTTTTGAACTTTTGCACCAGATTTATCTAACCAATTAAGAGATATGTTATTATCCAAAAATGTTAGAATTTCAATTTTTTCTAAATAATTATTTTCTTTGGCCCAATCAGTTATTTTTTTTACTGCTTCAAATTCACCATCAGAAACTCTAGCTGAAGCAATTTCGATTCTGTCGACTTTTAGTTCTTCTATTAATAATTTAGAAATTGCTAACTTTTCAGAGGATGAAAATGACATTCCCGATGTTTGTTCACCATCTCTTAATGTGGTGTCCATTATTTCAACCTTCCTTTTAATAATCATTTTATTTAACTAAAGTGGAGTACTTTTTGAAAATTCCTTTATTGAATCTTTAATATTCATTAAATAATCTATATCATCATAACCGTTTAACATATTTTCTTTTTTATATGAATTGATTTCAAATCTTTCGGAAATTTTTTGTTCAGTTATACTTACTTTTTGAGTAGTTAAATCTACTTCGATTTCAGTTTCGGGATTTTCATAAATCTGATTGAATAATTTTTCTAGGAATTCAGGTGAAACCTGAACAGGTAATACACCAATATTTAAACAATTTGCTCTAAATATATCAGCAAAAAAACTTGATATAACACATCTAAAACCATAATCATAAATTGCCCAGGCTGCATGTTCTCTTGATGATCCTGATCCAAAATTTTTTCCACCAACAAGGATTTTTCCTTTATACTTTTTATTATTTAATACAAAATCTTCTTTTGGACTATTGTCTGAATTAAATCTCCAATCTCTAAATAAATTTTCTCCAAAGCCTACTCTTTCTGTAGCCTTTAAGAACCTAGCAGGGATTATTTGATCCGTATCTACGTTTTCTATTGGAAGAGGAACGCAGCTACTTTTTAATATATTAAACTTGTCGTATGCCATATTTAAATTAATGTTCTTGGGTCAGTTATTTTTCCTGTTATTGCTGCAGCTGCAGCTACTAGGGGGCTAGCAAGTAAAGTTCTAGATCCAGGACCTTGTCTTCCTTCAAAATTTCTATTTGATGTACTTACAGCATATTTTCCAGCTGGAATTTTATCATCATTCATTGCTAAACAAGCTGAACATCCAGGTTCCCTAAGTTCAAATCCTGAATCATTAAGAATTTTTAAAAGTCCTTCATCTTTTATAGCTTTTTCAACTTTGTGAGAACCTGGGACTAACCATGCAGTTACATTGGATGCTTTTTGTTTTCCTTTTACAATTCTAGTGAACTCTCTAAAATCTTCAATCCTACCATTTGTACAACTTCCTAAAAATACAAAATCAATATTTTTTCCAATCATGCTATCACCTTCCTCAAAGTTCATGTAGTTAAGAGATTTTTTGTATGTATGAACACCTCCATCTTGAGATTCAGCCTTAGGAATTTCATTTGAAATACCTATACCCATTCCAGGATTTGTTCCAAAAGTAATCATTGGGTTTATTTTAGTACCATCAAACTCAATTTCTTTATCAAATATTGCATTTTCATCTGATTTTAATGTTGACCAATATTCCATTGCCCTTTCCCAATTCTTTCCTTTGGGTGTAAATTCTTTCCCTTTTATATAATCAAATGTTTTTTCGTCAGGTGCAATCATTCCACCTCTAGCACCCATTTCAATACTTAGATTACAAACCGTCATTCTTCCCTCCATAGACATATTCGAAAAAACCGTCCCAGAATATTCAACAAAATATCCAGTAGCACCAGAGGTTGAAAGTTTTGAAATTATAAAAAGAGCAACATCTTTTGGTGTCACTCCTTTATTTAAACTTCCTTTTACAGTTATGCGCATTTTTTTTGGTTTAGGTTGCATAATACATTGAGTTGAAAGAACCATTTCAACTTCAGAGGTTCCAATTCCAAAAGCAATTGCACCAAAAGCTCCATGGGTTGAAGTGTGTGAATCGCCACAAACTATTGTTGCTCCAGGTTGTGTTATTCCGTATTCAGGACCAACTACATGCACAATTCCATTTTTTTCATGCCCTAATCCCCAATACGAAATACCATGTTCTTTGGAATTTTCCTCTAATGCTTTAAGTTGGTTTGCTGATAATGGATCTTGAACAGGGAGGTGCTGATTAATTGTTGGAGTGTTATGATCTGCAGTTGCAAAAGTTTTATTTGGAAACAAAACTTTAACTCCTCTTTTTTTTAGTCCAAGAAAAGCAACTGGACTTGTTACTTCATGAACCATATGTCTATCTATAAATAATACGTCAGGTCCATCTTTTATTTTTTGAACTACGTGAGAGTCCCAAACTTTGTCAAATAAAGTATTGCTCATTAATTAAATTGAATTTTTTATAATTTTTGGTATATCTTCGTCAGTGACTTCTTTCTTAATATCAGCAAATTTCAAAAATTCAGGATAAACTAAATCTAACTCATTCTTTGATAGATTGTATCCAATTTTTTTTGCTTTATAAGCAAGAGCAGCTCTACCACTTCTCGCTGTTAATATTATTGCAGATTCATTAACTCCAACGTCTGTAGGATTAATAATCTCGTAAGTTTCTCTATTTTTAATAACACCATCTTGATGAATACCAGAGCTGTGTGCAAAAGCATTCGCTCCAACAATAGCTTTATTTGGTTGAACAGGCATTCCCATGCCTTCAGAAACTAAATTACTTGTGTCAAATAAAAGCTTTGAATTAATATTGGTATCCAAATTTAGTGCTGGGTGTTGTCTCATGATCATCACAACTTCTTCTAGAGATGTGTTACCAGCTCTTTCTCCAATTCCATTTATTGTACATTCAATTTGTCTTGCTCCGTTAATAATACCTGCAATCGAATTTGCGGTGGCTAGACCTAAATCATTGTGACAATGACAAGAAATTACAGCTTTATCGATGTTTTTAACATTATCAATTAAATATTTAATTTTTTCTCCATATTCTTCAGGTAAACAATATCCAGTGGTATCTGGAATATTTAATACGGTAGCTCCAGCCTCGATCATTTTTTCACAAACTCTTGCCAAAAATTCATTTTCTGTTCTTCCAGCATCTTCTGCATAAAACTCAACATCTCTAACAAATGTTTTAGCATATTTAACAGCATCAAAACCTATTTCAATAATTTTTTCTCTAGAGGATTTAAATTTATGGGTTATGTGTGAGTCAGATGTTCCAATTCCAGTATGTATTCTTGGTTTTTTGGCATATTTTAAAGCCTCAGCTGCAACTTTAATGTCATTTTTAACAGCTCTAGATAAACCACAAACTGAAGCATTTTTGACAATTTTAGAAATTTCTACAACTGAATTAAAGTCTCCAGGACTAGATACAGGAAATCCAGCCTCGATTACATCAACTCCAAGTTCATCGAGTCTTGTTGCAATTACAAGTTTTTGTTTTGTATTCAATTTGCATCCAGGAACTTGCTCTCCATCTCTGAGAGTAGTATCAAATATTTTTACAAAGTCTTTAGCCATTTATGTTGTATGATTAAATCAAAAAAGCATAAGATGTAAAAGTAATAAAATTGGATAAAAAAATAATTAATTTTCTTACTATTTAACACATAGATTCCAAATGGTATCTTTAGGTGGACAAGCAATTAAACAAATTTTGTTCTTTGTAACTGGGTGAGTGAATTCTATTTTTCTAGAATGCAGATGAATACTTCCATCATTATTAGGTCTTTTAAATCCATATTTTAAATCTCCTTTTATTGGATATCCATAATTAGATAGTTGTGCTCTAATTTGGTGATGTCTTCCTGTTTCTAATGATATTTCTAGAAGAGAATACTTGTCAAGGGATTTTATTTTTTTAAAATTTAAAATTGATTTTTTACCATTTTTAATATCTGTAGTAACAAATGATTTATTTTGTTTTTCGTTTTTTTTAAGAAAATTTTCTAGTCTAATAATTTTATTGCTGTCTATTTTTTTTGTTATTGCCCAGTATGTTTTTTTAACTTTTTTTTCCTTGAACATATTATTAACTCTTGTTAAGGATTTAGAAGTTTTACAGAATATGATTATCCCACTTGTTGGCCTATCTAATCTATGTGTTATTCCCAAATATACATTTCCAGGCTTATTGTATTTGTTTTTTAGATAATATTTTATTGAATCCGCGAGAGTAGTATGACCTGTCCTGTCACCTTGGGATAATTCACCTGGATTCTTATTTACTATAATTAGATGATTGTCTTCAAATAAAATTCTTTCAAATCTAAATTTAGTATTGTTCATTTTCGTTTGGAAAATCTAAATTTTTTACATCTTTAATGTAATTTTTGATTGCTTGAGTCATTATTTCATTTAGGTCAACGTATCTTCTTAAAAATCTCGGATTAAATTCAGTACTTAAACCAACTAAGTCATGTGTAACCAAAACTTGACCATCAACATCTGGTCCAGCTCCAATACCAATAACTGGGCAAGAAACACAAGAGGTAACAATTTTTGAAATTTTTGCCGGAATCTTTTCAAGAACAATACCGAAACAACCTAACTTATCCAAAAGTTTAGCATCTTCAATCAGTCTTTCAGCTTCTTCTTCTTCCTTTGCCCTTACTGTGTACGTTCCAAACTTATATATTGACTGAGGAGTTAATCCTAAGTGTCCCATAACAGGAATTCCAGCATTTAAAATTCTAACTATAGATTCTTTTATTTCTGAGCCGCCTTCCATTTTAACTGCATGAGCTCCAGATTCTTTCATAATTCTAATTGCAGATCGTAGTGCTTCTCCGGAATTTGATTGATAGCTCCCAAATGGTAGATCTACAACGACTAATGCCCTTTCAACACCCCTAACAACTGAGGATGCATGATATATTATTTGATCTAAAGTTATAGGTAATGTGGTTTCATGTCCAGCCATAACATTTGATGCTGAATCACCAACAAGAATAATGTCTATTCCAGAGTTATCTATAATTTTAGCCATCGAATAGTCGTATCCAGTTAACATTGAAATTTTCTCTTGACGAGTTTTCATTTCCTTCAACGTGTGAGTTGTAATCCTTTTATATTCTTTATTTGACATTATGTTATTTTTTTACAAATGTAAATTTATTTTCAAACTAATATACTGACACACTGTCATATGTATAAGATTGGCATAATCATTGAAAAAACATAAATAATTATAAATTAAAAATAATGAGTAAAATAATTGGTATAGATTTAGGAACAACAAATTCTTGTGTTTCTGTTATGGAAGGTAATGAACCTGTTGTAATTCCAAACGCGGAGGGTAAAAGAACAACCCCTTCTGTTATTGCTTTCGTTGAGGGCGGTGAGATAAAAGTAGGTGATCCAGCAAAAAGACAAGCAGTTACAAATCCAACAAAAACTATTGCATCTGTAAAAAGATTCATGGGAAATAAATTCAGTGAATCTAAAAAAGATGCAGAAAGATCTGCTTACAAGGTAGTTAAAGGTGACAATGATACTGCTCGTGTTGACATAGATGGAAGGCTATATACTCCTCAAGAATTGTCTGCAATGGTACTTCAAAAAATGAAAAAAACTGCTGAAGATTATTTGGGTACAACTGTAAGTGAGGCAGTTATTACTGTACCTGCGTATTTTAATGATGCTCAAAGACAAGCAACTAAAGAGGCAGGAGAGATTTCTGGTCTTAAAGTTCAAAGAATAATAAATGAGCCAACTGCTGCTGCACTTGCCTATGGTCTCGACAAGTCTGGAAAAGATCAAAAAATTGCTGTTTATGATTTAGGAGGAGGAACATTTGATATTTCTATCTTAGAGCTTGGTGACGGTGTTTTTGAAGTTTTATCAACTAACGGTGATACAAGATTAGGGGGTGACGATTTTGATGAAGAAATCATAAGTTTTTTAGCTGATGATTTTAAAAAGAAAGAAGATATTGATTTAAGAAAAGACCCAATGGCTCTTCAGAGACTAAAAGAAGCAGCTGAAAAGGCTAAAATCGAACTTTCTTCTTCTACACAGACAGAAATTAATTTACCATATATAACTGCAACCGCTTCAGGTCCAAAGCATCTTGTTTTGACCCTGACCAGATCAAAATTTGAACAATTAACAAGTGATTTAGTAAAAAGATCTATGGAGCCAGTAAAAAAGGCAATTGATGATGCTGGATTAAGCATCAAAGAAATTGATGAAGTTATTCTAGTTGGTGGTTCAACAAGAATTCCTATCATTCAAGATAAAGTCGAAAAGTTTTTTGGAAAAAAACCTTCAAAGGGTGTAAATCCTGATGAAGTAGTAGCGATCGGAGCTGCTATACAAGGTGGTGTTTTGACTGGAGATGTTAAAGATGTTTTACTTTTGGATGTTACTCCATTATCACTAGGAATTGAAACTATGGGTAGTGTCATGACTAAATTGATTGATGCAAACACAACAATTCCAACAAAAAAATCTCAAGTTTTTTCAACTGCAGCCGACAATCAACCTTCCGTTGAAATTCATGTTTTACAAGGTGAAAGACCAATGGCTAAGGATAATAATACTATTGGAAGATTTCATCTTGATGGAATTCCACCCGCTCCAAGAGGAACTCCTCAAATTGAAGTGACTTTTGATATAGATGCTAACGGTTTAATACATGTCACAGCAGCTGATAAGGCAACTGGAAAGACTCAAGATATTAGAATTGAAGCTTCATCTGGACTTTCTGAAGAAGAAATTGAAAAAATGAAAAAAGAGGCTGAAGCAAATGCTGAATCAGATAAAAAAGCGAAAGAAGAAGTAGATACATTAAATAGCGCTGATGCTATGATTTTTCAAACGGAAAGTCAACTTAAGGAATATGGAGACAAAATATCAGATGACAAGAAAAAAGCTATTGAAGATGCACTTGGTGTTCTGAAAAAAGCTCATGAAGGTAAAGATATTGAAGCTGTCAAAACTGCTTTAGATGGAATCAATGAAGCATGGAAAAATGCTTCAGAAGAACTTTATAAAGCTCAAGCAGAAGCTCAACAAGCAAGTGGAGCAGCTGGTGGATCAGCAGAACCTGAAGCAAGTCAAAAATCCAAAGACAATTCTGATGATGTTCAGGATGTAGATTTTGAAGAAGTCAAATAGACTAAAGGTTTTTTAAATAAATAAAACGCATTAGTACTCTAGTGCGTTTTTTTTTATATTTATGAGATATGGATAAAAAAAATATATTAGAAAAAATCAACTCAGCAAATAAAAACACCTTAATGGAAACTTTAGACATTGAGTTTGTTGATATTGGTAAAGATTTTTTGGTAGCTAAAATGCCAGTCACATCTAAAGTGTATCAGCCTGATGGTGTTTTACATGGTGGTGCTACTGTTGCACTTGCAGAATCAGTTGGTAGTGCAGTATCTTATATGTCAGTTGATTATATGAATCAAACCATAAGAGGAATTATTATTTCTGCAAATCATTTAAAAAGTGTTAAAGAAGGATATGTATACGCAAGGGCCACACCAATTCACAAGGGGAGATCAACACAACTTTGGGAGATAAAAATTACTGATGATAATAACAATTTAGTTTCTCACTGTAAGCTATCTACCATGGTTTTAAATAAAAATAATTAAATATGTTTATAAAAAATGCTCTTAATATTAAGAATAGCATATTGAGGTATGCATTAGGAATCTTTGTAATATTCATTTTCACTCAAATTGGGGCGATTCCCTTTATTGTAGCAATTTTTAATAAAGTTGGAGTTGAAGGGGCTGCAAAATTAGATCCTTCAAATATGATGACAATATTAGAAAATAGTAATCTTACATTTTTTTATACCCTACTTTCTTTTTTTGTTGGTTTTATTGGATTTTTATTTGTTATTAAGTTTTTACATAATCAATCTTTTTTATCAGTAACTACATCTCGAAAATCGATTGATTATAAAAGAATTTTAACATCATTTTCTGCTATTTCCACTTTTATAATTTTAAGTACAACTATTTCTTTTTTTACAAGTCCAGAAGAATATATTTTACAGTTTAATTTAAATGATTTTTTAATTTTAGTTTTAATAGCCATTATATTTATTCCAATTCAAACTAGTCTAGAAGAATATGTATTCAGGGGCTATTTAATGCAGGGTTTAGGTGTTTTATTTAATAATAAATTCCTTCCTCTAATTTTGACTTCTTTGTCTTTTGGATTTTTACATTTTTATAATCCTGAAATTATGAAGCTTGGGTCAGTATTATTGGTACATTACGTTGCTACCGGTTTATTTCTTGGAATAATAACTTTAATGGATGAAGGTATAGAGCTTGCTTTAGGTTTTCACGCTGGAAATAATTTACTAATTGCATTAATTGTGACTGCTGATTGGACTGTTTTTCAAACAACGTCTATATTTAAATATATTGGTGAACCTGATCTAATCAATCAATCTTTCTTTACTATGATTGTTGTTTATCCAATTTTACTTTTATATTTTTCAAGGAAATATAAATGGGGAAGCTGGAAAAACAAACTCACTGGAAAAGTTAATTAATTTTATGTTTTTTTTAACACTAATAACTAATAATTATCTTAATATTGAAAATCATTTATGCCTTTAAATAAAAACGGAATATTTAGTATAGCTTCTTTAATTTTAACAATTATTGGAATAATTATTATCCTGCTTGGTGTACTTAAATATACTGATTATGCCATTGGATTTAGTTTTGTTGGAATTGGATTTATTTGTGTCGGATGGGCATTTACAGCTCTGAAGGGAAGAGTTTAATTGCCAATCATTTTTTTAGGATCAACCCATTTATCAAACTCTTTTGAATTAGCATAATTTAGTTTAATAGCTGCTTCTTTTAATGTTATACCTTTTTCATGTGCTAAATTCGCAATTTCTGCAGATTTGTAATATCCAATCTTGCTATTGAGCGCAGTTACTAGCATCAAAGAATTATTTAATAATTCTTTAATTTTCTTTTTATTAGGTTTAATTCCCATTAAACAATTTTCATTAAAACTTTTAACGCTATCTGAAATAAGTGTAATTGATTCTAGAACATTTGATACTATTACAGGTTTAAATACATTAAGTTCATAATGACCTTGCATTCCGCTTACTGTAACTGTAACATCATTACCCATTACTTGGGCACAAACCATAGAAAGTGCTTCACATTGTGTTGGATTGACTTTACCTGGCATAATTGAACTTCCAGGTTCATTTGAAGGAATTATTATTTCACCGATTCCCGACCTAGGACCACTTGCCATCATTCTAATATCATTTGCGATCTTATTTAAAGAACACGCTATAAGTTTTAGAGCTCCGTGAGTCTCTACCATTGCATCGTGACTTGCTATTGACTCAAACTTGTTTGGAGCTGTTACAAAATTAATTTTTGTGAATTTTGAAATGTATTTTGCAACTAAAACATCATATCCATTTGGAGAATTTAAGCCAGTTCCAACAGCTGTAGCTCCCAAAGCAAGCTCTGATAAATGATCCAAAGAGTTTTTTAATGATTTTAAACCATGATCAATCTGAGAATAATATCCTGAAAATTCTTGACCAAGTGTAATAGGAGTTGCATCCATAAGATGTGTCCTGCCTATTTTAATAATATCTTCAAATTCTTTAGATTTTTTTAATAGAGATTCTTTAAAATTTTCAAGATTTGGAATAGCATTTTCTAAAAGTTTTTTATAGGTAGCAATATGCATTGCTGTTGGAAATGTGTCATTAGATGATTGAGACATATTAACATCATCATTAGGAGCTAAAGTTTTTTCTTCTTTCCCTATTTTTTTTCCTTCAATTATATGTGCTCTATTGGAAATTACTTCATTAACATTCATATTAGTTTGTGTTCCTGAACCTGTTTGCCATATTACCAGAGGAAATTGATCATTGTGTTTATTTTCAATGATTTCATCACAAACTTGACTAATCAAATTCATTTTTTGTTTGCTCAATACGCCCAAATCAAAATTTGCATGAGCAGCAGCTTTTTTTAGAACTGCAAAAGCATGAATAACTTCAATTGGCATTGAGGATTTGGGGCCAATTTTAAAATTATTTATTGAACGTTGGGTTTGTGGACCCCAAAGGGAATCTTTTGAAACCTTAACTTCTCCAATAGTATCTTTCTCAATTCTAAATTCCATATCAAATATTATTATACAAATTTAGTAATTCTGATTAACATAAATTTTTATTAGCATTTGTTAACAAAAATTTTTCAAGATCACTTCTTTGAATTATATTTGTTGTTCAATTTTTGAATTATGTTTGAATTTGATCAATATTTAGGTTTTATTCTTTTTTTAACAATCCTAACCATGGGTTTTTGGTTGATGATTTTGTTGTTAACCTTTATTATACCTTATTGGGTTAGTGGAGCTTTGATTGAAAGACTTAAAGAGATCAGAGACAAAATAAAAAAATAAAATTAAGCTCCCCCAAAATCTCCACCCTCATAATCATTGTAACTTGGAGTTCTTCTTCTATCATTTTTCTTTTGGTTAAATCTGTAAATTAGGTTTAGTTCAAAACTTCTTCCGCCTCTCCAGCTACTTTCGCTATAGCTTTTGTAATTTTCATTAAAAGACTCTATTCTCCATTTTTGAGTTTCAAAGATGTCATTAATTTTGAATGTCATCGTTACTTTATCTTTTAATAAATCTTTACTAAATGCGGTATTTGAATATACAGTGGATCTTCTTTTTGAAACTGCAGTTTTCTGAGGAGCTCGGTATCTAACACTAGTTTGCCAATCGATTCCCGAGAAAATATTTAAATAATTGTTTAAACCACCAGACCAAGATATATTTTTTGAGTCGTAAACAATGTCATTGTATTTTCCTTTTAAGTTTGATTCAAAAAAGTTAACGTTTCCTCTTATTCTCCAGGACTTAGATTGATTATAGTTAAGACTAAATTCAACTCCAATTTGGGTGTTACTAGCTAAATTAATTGGAGTTCTTCTGATAACGGGAACTTCAGCATTATTTACTAAAACATAGTCACCTGTGTTTTCAGTAATAAAGGTAAATTCTCCAGTTGATTTTCTTAAGTAGACTGAGCCATTTAAGGTTGTTTTACTATATCTTTTTAAATATCCTAAATCAATTCCATTGGAATAAGTTGGATCTATATTCGGATTACCTTGAAATATATTTGTAACACTAGATCTTGATGGGAAGGGATTTATAAAATAAGATCTGGCTCTTCTTATTCTTCT
>SGZG01000013.1 GCA_004214185.1 Flavobacteriales bacterium
ACTATACAAAATTATCCCGCTAATTATAATTACCAAAATGAACAACATAGATTTGAAGAGGCAGGTAAATTATGGTCTCAATCCGCTGAACCATTTAGTGAGCACTGGAATAATGTAATGAATGAATTAATTGAACTAGATTTTACTATTGATCCTACCTTTAATATTTATGAAGCAAGTAGAGATTTACACAGAGCAAGAAGAGCAGAATGGCACGAGGATTATACTTTACCATCTTTATGGAAATTTTATGAGCCAAGCAAAATTTCGCATGGTTCATATTGGCACTATTGGGGAACTGAGCAAGAAGTTGAATGGAAAAATAATTATAAACTTTGGATGACATTTATTAATGAATTTAAAAATAGAGGCGGAAGAGTTACCACAGGATCTGACTCAGGTTTTATTTACCAACTTTATGGTTTTGCTTATGTAAGAGAACTGGAATTATTGAGAGAAGCAGGGTTCCACCCGCTGGAAGTAATTAGATCTGCAACATTAAATGGTGCAGAAGCATTAGGATACGATCATAAAATTGGATCCATTGAGGTTGGAAAACTTGCAGATATCATTGTTATTGAAGAAAATCCACTGGAAAATTTAAAAGTTTTATATGGAACTGGAGCAATAAAATTAAATGATAAAAATGAAGTTGTGAGAGTTGGAGGAGTTAAATATACTATTAAAGATGGTATAATATACAACTCTAAACTTTTACTTAAAAAAGTGAAAGACATGGTCGTATTGAAAAAACAAGAAGAAAATTTTAAAATAACTCAACCTGGACTAAATTGAAAATAACATTATTAATAAGCTGTAAGGATCAAAAGGGAATTATCTCAAAAGTAACTGATTTCATTCATAAGAATGAGGGTAATATAACTTATCTTGATCAATTTGTAGAAAGGGATAAAAGAGAGTTTTTTATGAGATTGGAATCAGAGTTTGCTAACACTGATTTTAATATAGATAGCTTCAAAGATGACTTTATTAATGGTATTGGAAATAAGTTAAATTTTTCATTTGAACTTTTTAAAAGTGAATCAAAGAAAAAAATGGCAATTTTCGTTTCCAAATATGAACATTGTATATATGATGTTTTAAGTAGATATAAAGCTGGTGAATTAAATGTTGAAGTTCCATTAATTATAAGCAATCATAAAAACTTAAGTCATGTTGCAGATATATTTGGAATTCCATTTCACCATATCAAACACAACAAAGATTGCAAGGATAAAGCACAAGCTAAACAAATAAAATTATTAGAAAAATATAATATTGATTTTATAGTTTTAGCTAGATACATGCAAATTATTGGTGAAGATATTACTGCAAAATACCCCAATAAAATTATTAACATTCATCATTCATTTCTTCCGGCATTTGCAGGCGCAAAGCCCTATCATTCAGCATTTAATAGAGGTGTAAAAATAATTGGAGCAACAAGTCACTACGTAATTAACGAACTTGATGCTGGACCAATAATCGAGCAATCAACAAAAAGAGTTTCCCATTTAAATTCAATAGAAGATCTTATTATAAAAGGAAGAGATTTAGAAAAAATTGTTCTTTCAAGAGCTATAACACTTCATATACAAAACAAAATTTTAGTGTCAAATAACAAAACAATTATCTTTTCTTAATAATTTTTTTTAAAAAGGAAATACTTGAACTATTGAAAATTTTGGGCCTATCAACATTAACAACGTGACCACAATCAGGAACTATTATAAGTTCAGAACTAGTATGCTCTTTTGTGACATGCTTAACCGACTCCAAAAACATGTAGTCTTGAGATCCCATTAAATATAAAGTTGGAATTTTAAGTTCTACTTGTCTAAAGAGCTTGAGAAGGGGATTTAACTCAGATGTTAATTTATACCATCTCATAAATTCCTTTTGGTACAATTTTTTAGCCTCATTAATAAATAGTAATCTAGATTTTTTGTGGTTTTTATAAGGCATTATAATAAAAGCAAAAAGCTTATAAATCCAGATGTATGGAACAACAGATTTAAACATAGAGCCAAGTTTAATTAAAAATCTTGATCTAAAGTTTAATCTCATTATAGCTCCTGCCATAATCATACTCTTAACCATTTTAGGATAATTTTCAGCTAATTGACGAATAAGTATTGTGCCAAGAGAAATCCCAATAAAATGTGAACTTTTTATTTTTTCTTTATTTAGTACTTCGACGATGTCATTTGAAATTGATTTAAAAGTGTATTTCTTTTCAAAAACATTTTTAAAAAAGTTTTTTGATTTTCCATGACCTCTTAAGTCTAAAAGGATAACGTTAAAATACTTTTTAAACTCTTTAATCTGTCTAAACCAAATAGATGAGCTACCACCTGCACCATGAACAAAAGTTACCCATTCTTTTGAAGAATTATTTTTATAAACTGAGTAATTAATCATTTAAAAGTATTTGCATTTCTTGTTGAAGTCTATGTGCCTCATTATAAGAACATTTTATAAAATCTTCACCGTCACCTGCATAAATAATGGAACGTGAGGAGTTTACAAGAAGTCCTATATCTTTGTTTGCTCCATTTTTAAATGTTTCTTTTAAATCTCCACCCTGAGCGCCGATTCCAGGAATCAATAAGAAACTATTAGGAACTATAGATCTAATATCTTTCAAAAATGAGGCTTTAGTTGCACCTACTACATACATTAAATTATTTGAATTTTTCCATTGCTTAGAAATTTTCAAAACTTTTTTAAATAAATTATTCTCTTGATTGCTAGAAATTTGAAAATCATTAGAGCCTTTGTTAGACGTTAAAGCTAGTAAAATGGTGTGTTTATTATTATATGCAAGAAAAGGTTCAACAGAATCATTTCCCATGTATGGAGAAACAGTAACTGAATCAAAATCCATATTACTAAAAAAAGCTTTAGCATATTTATCAGAAGTATTACCAATATCACCTCTTTTGGCATCAGCAATAGTAAATAAATCTGGATAATTTTTATTTATATATTTAATAGTTCTTTCTAATGTTTTCCATCCTTTATGACCATACGCTTCATAAAAAGCAGTATTTATTTTTACGGCCACTATCAGTTTATTCAATGAGTCAAGAAGTATTTTATTGAAAGTAAAAATAGGGTCAGACTCATTCAATAAGTGTTTTGGTATTTTATCCAAATCGCTATCCAAACCCAGACATAGGAATGATTTTTTTAAAACAATTTGATCTCTTAAAAAACTAGTTTTCATAAATTAAAAAACTTCTTCTGAATTCTTTAATAATTCATTATTCTGAACTATTTTGAGTTCATCAATTATCTTTTGAATATCTCCATTAACTATATTTTGAAGATCATACAAAGTTAATCCAATCCTATGATCTGTAACTCTTCCTTGGGGATAATTGTATGTCCTAATTTTTGCTGATCTATCACCGGATGATACCATTGAATTTCTTTTTAAAGAATCTTCTTCTAATTTCTTATTTAGTTCAAGTTCATATAATCTAGACCTCAATACTTTTAATGCTTTGTCTTTGTTTTTATGTTGTGATTTCTGATCTTGACATTGAGCTACAATTCCAGTCGGGGTGTGTGTAAGTCTAACTGCAGAATAAGTCGTATTAACTGATTGACCACCTGGACCAGAAGAACAAAAGTAATCGATACGAACATCATTCATATTTATTTCAACATCAAATTCCTCAGCTTCTGGCAAAACCATTACAGTAGCAGCAGATGTATGAACCCTACCTTGTGTTTCAGTTTGAGGAACTCTTTGAACTCTATGAACACCTGATTCAAATTTAAGTAGTCCATAAACATCATCATTTCCAGATACCTCAAAAATAATTTCCTTATATCCACCAGCAGTTCCTGGGCTTGCATCAACTAAACTAACTTTCCAGTTTCTTCCTTCACAATATTTAGTGTACATTCTAAATAAATCTCCTGCAAAAATACTAGCTTCATCACCTCCAGTACCAGCCCTAAGCTCAACTACTACATCTTTAGAATCATCAGGGTCTTTTGGGATTAATAAAAATTTTATCTCTTCTTCGATAATTTTAATTTTTTCTTTAGACTCTTTTAACTCCTCATTAGCCATTTCAAGCATTTCTTTGTCGTTTTCAATCTTTATAAGTTCTTCGGCTTCGTTTTTATTTGAAATTAGACTTTCATATTCTTTTTTCTTTTCAACAATTAAACCTAAATCCTTGTATTCCTTATTTAACTTGATATACTTTTTTTGATCAGTTATTATATCAGGCTGTATAATAAGATCGGATACCTCATTATATCTTTGTTCAACTATGTTTAACTTGTCAATCATATAAATAAGTTATTTACAAAATTAAAGAATTCGAATATATATACTAATATTCGAATGTACCATGTTCAGATCTAATTGTAAGTTTTTTAATATCACTAGGTTCAACTCTACCAATTACTTTTGCATTTACACCAAATGATTTTGAGATATTTACTATTTCCTCAGCTACATTGGGATTAACATATAGTTCCATCCTATGACCCATATTGAAAACTTTGTACATTTCTTTCCATTCTGTACTTGATTCTTTCTGGATTATTGAAAATAATGGTGGTGTTTCAAATAAATTATCTTTGATTATGTGTAAATTATCAACAAAGTGTAAGATTTTGGTTTGAGCTCCTCCACTACAATGAATCATTCCATGAATTGATGTTGAATCAAACTTATTCAAAATTTTCTTGATCACTGGTGCATATGTTCTAGTAGGTGATAAAACTAATTTACCAGCATCAAGCTCAACTCCTTTAATTTTCTGTAAAAGATCATAAGAACCAGAATAAATTAGGTTATCAGGAACTTGTGGGTCGTAACTCTCTGGGTATTTTGAGGCTAATTTTTTACTAAAAACATCATGTCTTGCTGAAGTCAAACCATTACTACCCATTCCTCCGTTGTATTGAGACTCATAATTAGCTTTACCAAAAGACTCTAAACCTACTATCAAATCACCATTTGAAATATTGGCATTATCGATAACATCAGATTTTTTCATTCTAGCAACTACAGTAGAGTCAACTATAATAGTCCTTACTAAATCACCGACATCAGCAGTTTCACCTCCAGTTGACTTAATATTCACACCATAATTCGACATTTCAGTAATTAATTCTTCAGTTCCCTCTATAATTGCTTTTATAACATCTCCAGAGATAAGATTTTTATTTCTTCCAATAGTTGATGAAAGCATAATATTGTCAACAGCACCAACACAAAGTAAATCATCAATATTCATTACTAATGCGTCTTGTGCAATACCTTTCCATACTGAAAGATCACCTGTTTCTTTCCAATACATATAAGCTAAAGATGATTTAGTACCAGCACCGTCTGCGTGCATCACAAGACAGTAATCAGAATCATTTGAGAGATAATCAGGAACAATTTTACAAAAAGACTTTGGAAATAATCCCTTATCAACGTTTTTAATAGCATTATGAACATCCTCCTTGTCAGCTGAAACACCTCTTAAATTGTAACGATCTAATTTTTTCTGACTCATATAAACAAAGATACAAGTAATGCTAAGGTTTTAAAATTTTATTACAATTAAAAAAATTATAAAATCGCTAAAAAAATAAATACGAAAAAATCATTTTAGAGACCAATAATTATGAATTATTAAATTTTAAATATTAAAAAATAAGGTATTAATAATAATTACAGTTGTTCATATCTTTTAAAAAGTTAAAACGTTAAAAATCAATTATATATTTTAATTTTAATGAACAATTTAATTACAAAAATCTTTACAAAATGAGCAAATCTAAATTAGAGTATTTATGGTTAGATGGTTACGAGCCAACTGCCAACATTAGAAGCAAAACTAAAATAGTAGATAATTTTAGTGGAAAATTAGATGACTGTCCATTATGGTCATTTGATGGAAGTTCAACAAGACAAGCTGATGGTGGATCATCTGACTGTTTATTAAAACCTGTTGCAATTTTTCCAGATCCAGGAAGAACTGGAGATTCATACTTAGTTATGACTGAAGTATTAAATGCCGACGGAACTCCACACGTTTCAAATGGAAGATCAACAATTGACGACGATGACAATGATTTTTGGTTTGGATTTGAACAAGAGTACTTTTTATACGATACAGAAACAAACCTACCACTAGGATTTCCAAGAGATCAAACTCCTCAAGGACAATTCTATTGTTCTGCAGGTGCACAAAATGCATTCGGAAGAGAAATGATTGAAAGACATATTGACTTATGTATTGAGGCTGGTTTAAATATTGAAGGAATTAATGCAGAAGTTGCTGCTGGGCAGTGGGAATTTCAATTATTTTCTAAAGGAGCCAAAGAAGCAGGTGATCAAATGTGGGTAGCAAGATACATGTTAAACAGACTTGGTGAAGAATACGGGCTTGCAATAGAATATCATCCAAAACCTTTAGGTGCAACTGACTGGAATGGATCTGGTATGCATGCAAACTTCTCAAACACTACATTAAGAACTTGTGGATCTAAAGAAACATATGAAAAAATATGTGAAGCTTTTAGACCTGTAGTCGATGAACATATTGCAGTTTATGGAGCTGATAATGATCAAAGATTAACTGGTGATCATGAAACACAATCAATAACTGAATTTAGTTTTGGTGTTTCAGATAGAGGAGCATCTATTAGAATCCCTATTATGACAGTTGAAAAAGGATGGAAAGGATGGTTAGAAGATAGAAGACCTGCATCAAACGGTGATCCATATAAAATTGCTGGAAGGATTATCAAAACTGTTAAATCAGCTAAGGTTTAATTCACCAACTTATTATAAATCTAAAAACCCTCTTAATGAGGGTTTTTTTTTGGACTAATCTTAATAAAATAAATTGTAAAGGTAAAATGAATAAAAAAGCAATATGATTAACCCCTCTTTTCTACCCAGAACAAGTTTTTTTGGAAAAAATATTAATGGAAGAATTAGTGCAGCAAAAAATAGCATAACATAAATATCAAAATCAATAATATTTTGATCTAATACTGACAGTGGAGTTACTAGGGAAGTAATTCCTAAAACTGCAAAAACATTAAAAATATTAGAACCTAACAAATTACCTAAAGAGATGCTTTTTTCTTTATTAAAAACAGCAACTAATGAAGTAACTAGTTCTGGAATACTAGTACCAACAGAAACCACAGTAATTCCAATAATTCTCTCGCTAATTCCAAATGAATTAGCTAATTGGATTGCTCCGTCAATAAACCATTCAGATCCATAAAAAAGAAATAACCCTCCAAAAAATAATATTATTATTGATTTTATTATTGAATCTTCATTCTCAAGCTGATCCTCTACTTCATTTTTATCCCTAAGTTTTATCAATGATATAATAGTTATTATTAAAAAACAAACTAAAATACCACCCTCAATTTTTGTTATTACCCCGTCAAGAATAACAATCAGAAAATAAAGAGCAGAAAACATCATGATTGGCCATTCTTTTTTGTAAACACTTTTAGAAATATTAATCGGTGAAAACAATATGGTAATTCCCAATACCAGGCCAAGGTTTGCAATATTTGAACCCAATACATTTGAAATTGCAAGATCAGGAGATCCTTTTATAGCAGATTTAATACTAACGATAAGCTCTGGGGCTGATGTTGCTAATGAAACGACAGTCATACCTATCAACAGTCTAGGTATTCCAAATTTCATTGAAATTGATACCGCAGATTTTAACAATAAATTTCCACCTATTATCAATACAATTAGTCCAAAAATCAACAAAAAAATAGTATTAAAATCCATATATTTATTTTTGTAAAGATAACATATGATATAGATTTTATTTAATGAAAGTTATATTTAAAATATTAGCAAAACTCAACAAAATTTTTCTTCCAAGTTTAACAAAGAAAAGAATTGATCCTATAAGAGCCTCAAAATTTCAATTATTACTTATTGGTTGGAGATATTATGTAACAAAAAACAGTTTGTAATTATTTTATATTACACCTAACTTCTTACCTACTTTATAAAATGAATCAAGAGCTTTATCTATATTTTGTTTAGAATGAGCTGCTGATAATTGAACTCTTATTCTAGCTTGACCTTTGGGAACTACAGGATAAAAGAAACCAATTACGTATATTCCTAATTTTAATAATTCACTTGACATTTTTTGTGCTAAATGGTCATCATAAAGCATAACTGGAACAATCGGATGGGAACCTGGTTTTATGTCAAACCCAAAATCTGAAATCTTCTCTCTAAAATATCTCGTATTTTCTTTAAGTTTATTGAGATGTGAAGAATCTTTTTCTAATTCATCTAACACACCAATTGAGGCACCTACAATTGATGGAGCTAGTGTATTAGAAAATAAATAAGGACGTGACTTTTGCCTCAATAATTCAATAATTTCTTTGGGACCACTAGTAAAACCTCCTGATGCTCCACCAAGAGCTTTACCCAATGTTCCAGTGATTATATCAACCTTATCCATAACACCAAGTTCTTCAGGAACTCCTTTTCCATTAGGACCAATAAAACCAGTAGAATGGCACTCATCAGACATTACAAGTGCATCATACCTAGATGCTAAATCACATATTTTATCTAATTGTGCTATTGTGCCATCCATAGAAAAAACTCCATCAGTTACAATTATTCTATTTCTTGCTTCTTTTGAATTTATTAACTGAATCTCTAAATCTTCCATATTATTATGCTTGTATCTAAATCTTTGAGCCTTACATAATCTAATTCCATCTATTATAGAAGCATGATTAAGCTCATCGCTTATAATTGCATCTTCACTATTAAATAATGGTTCAAACAATCCTCCATTAGCATCAAAAGCAGCAGCATACAAAATAGTATCTTCTTTTTGCAAAAAATTAGAAATTTTCATTTCAAGTTCTTTGTGAATATCTTGAGTTCCACATATAAATCTTACGGAAGCCATACCAAAACCGTAGTTGTCTAATGTTTTCTTTGCTTTATTTATAACATCTTTATTTGATGCTAATCCTAAATAATTGTTAGCACAAAAGTTTAAAACCTCTTTATTATTAACTGTAATTTCAGACTGTTGTACAGAGCTGATAATTCTCTCATTTTTAAATCTTCCAGAAATTTTAACTTCATCCAATTCTTTAATAAGTCTTTTTTGTATAGATTCGTACATATATTACTATTATAATTAATAAAAGTATAATTTTTATTTAGCAATGGAAAGAATATTAATTACTGGTGCTATGGGGCAACTTGGATTAGAATTCATAAAATTCTTTTCCAAACAGAACGTTTATATTCTTGCAACTGACATAATAAAACCAAAAATTAAATTAAGTTGTGATTTTCTAATTGCTGATGCAACAAATAAAAGTAACATTGATGCCATAGTTAAACAAAATAGAATAACTACAATTTACCATTTAGTAGCTGTGCTTTCTGCAAAAGGTGAAAAAAACCCATTTAAAGCCTGGCAAATTAATATGGAAAGTTTTCAGAACATTATTGAAATTTCAATTAAAAATAATATTAAGAAAATATTCTGGCCTAGTTCAATTGCCGTTTTTGGAACAAAATCAAATCTCAAAAATGTTGATCAGGATCCAATTTTAAATCCAGAAACCATATATGGTATTTCAAAACTAGCTGGTGAAAAACTAATAAATTATTATAACAAAAAATTTAATTTAGATATTAGGTCTCTCAGATATCCTGGTATTGTATCATTCAACTCCAAGCCTGGCGGTGGAACAACTGATTATTTTATGGAAATGATTGAAAAGCTAAAACAAGGTGAAAATTACACTTGTTTTTTAGAAAAAAACACCAAACTTCCAATGTTGTACATTGATGATGCTATTTTGGGAACAATAAAATACATGTCAATGAATAAAAATAAACTAAGCATTAAAGATTCTTACAACATTACAGGATTTAGTATTACTCCATTAGAATTAGAAGACAAATTAATTAAATTGGGATGCAAAGGAAAAGTTATCTATAAACCAGATTATAGAGATAAAATTGCAAAAACATGGCCACGAAAAATAAAGGACGAAAAAGCAAAAGAAGATTGGGATTGGAAAGTCGAATTTGGAATTGATCAAGCACTTAATGAAGCATTTAAGTAGATTTTATCCATTGACCTTCACTATTTAAAATAAATTCTCCAATAAAGTCTTTGTTCCAAGAATCAGGATGTATAAGAGATAAAAAATATTCTTCAGAACTATCCAAATATAAATAATAAGTTTCTCCTACTATAGGTTCGAAAGAAAATTTAGAATTATAAATTAATTCATTCCATTTAAATTCATCAAGTAATTTATTATACTCGTTTTTTAATTCTTGAAATTTCAAGCCTATTTTTTTATTGACTTTAGACACACCTCTTTCCTTCCAGCTTTTATTGTCCTCAATTTTTATTGAAGGGGCACCAACAGAAGAGGCATAGGGTAATAATGAAGCATTATATCTATCTGATTCTGTATCAAAAACAATATTGTCAGGTCTATGTTTTTTCACTTAATAAATTGAATTATAAAAATATTATTACAAAAATAATGCTAAATTCGCATTTCATAAATCAGGCCTCGTAGCATAACTGAATAGTGCACTTGATTACGGCTCAAGAGGTTGCAGGTTTGAATCCTGCCGAGGTCACATAAGAGGATTGTTAAAATTAGCAATCCTCTGCTATTTTAATCCCCTCCCCATGAATCTTGGAAAAAGATTCCAACGCCTAGTTCTGCCCAAACATAGAGAAATAATAAAATTAAAATTCCAATAATAATTTTATTCTTCATTAAAAAAGTCAATTAATCAATATTAAATTTTTTAATTCTAATATTTCTAAATTCTACAGGATGACCTTCAGATTGAAGCGATATATATCCATCAACAAGAGGCTCACCAATTCTATTTAAATAATTTTCGGGTATTTTATCTCCTCCTACTCTTAAATTTGAATAAGAAATAACGGTATCATTCTCAACTATATGTTGAACAATTTTATTGGATTTAACAATTACTTCAACTTTAACCCAATCATCATTATGATATGTTTTGGAATTAGAATTTATACAGTGATATTTTGCTATCTCAGAGTTGATATCAACATCAATTCCAGGTGAACACATATTTGCTGTGGATCTTTCACCAGTTCCCAATCCTCCTAAAAGTTGGACCTCAGAACTAACAGGAAAATCTTGTTCCTTTAGCATTGTAGATGGATGCTGACTATGAAGCATTATTCCACTATTTTTAATTGACCATCCTGGAGCACCTTTCAAATGTTCACCACTAAACTTATATTCTAAACTAAGATGATAATTTTTAAACTTAGATTTAGTGTAAAAAATATGACCAAATCTATCATCAAAGTTTTCATAATTTTCATAAGAAACTTTTAAGGAACCGTCTTTTACCTTAAATGTATTTTTAAAATTATTGCCAAATTCTTCACCTCGAATTTTAATTTCCCATCCATCAAAATCTTCTCCGTTAAAAATGGTTTCCCATCCATTTGTTTCTTTAAAATCATCATCAATTTCTAAATTGCTGTAAATAATAATTACAAAGAAAATTATCAATATTCCAACTAAACTAAGATTTCTATTTTTCATAAATGCTTGATATTAAAAGTTAATCCAGAGTTGTTTTTTAACCTTTCTAATAAATTTTCTCCCATTGCTATGGAAGGTGTAATAACCCCATTACTACCATTTAATTGATCCACAGCTAAACAAACAGCAGATTCACTAAGCATTTTTGATGTTGATCCGTATCCAGGATCCATATCCCCTGTAACTTTTGCTACTGAGTTTGATCCATCTTTGTATGTAACATAGAATCTTAAATTAAAATACCCATTTTCACGATCTTTTTTGGATGGACCTTCACCAGCACTGGGTAAAATTTTATCAACAATTTTCTTTATCATTGATCCAGGTTTTGCCAGCATTACAATTGCAATGGGAATAGACATCAAAATCCCTTTAAGTCTACCATTAAATCCCTTACCACTCAAAGTTGCTTCATCATATTCAAAATCTTTTCCATATAAATAACCGCTTAAAGCATTACTCCTTCTTACTATCTTAGTATTGATTGCTGCCATTATAAATGGACTGATCCAATTATTTGAAGTCTTATCAAATTTTACTTTTCTTAGATCGTGTTTGTCCGGACCACTTTGTTCTCCGTTAGGATTTAATCCATATGGATTAATCACGGTTTTAAAAATTTCCTTGTCTTTAAGAGCTTCTTTATTTACGTTACTTAAACTTTCATAAGTACCACCACTAATACCACCTTTTGCACCAGCAACCCTCATTTCAATTTTACATATAGTTTTATTTAATTTTAAAGCATTTTTATAGATAAAATAAACACCCATATCTGAGGGAATTGAATCAAACCCACAACAGTTAACAATTTTGACATTATTAGATTTAGCTTTTTGATGATAGTGGTCAATCATTTTTCTAATCCACTGAACCTCACCAGCCAAATCACAATAATTTGTTTTACTTTCAACACATGCTTTAACCAAATTTGATCCGTATAGCGCATATGGACCAACAGTTGTACAGACAACCTTAGTTCTTTTAACCATAGATTGAAGACTAGCTAAATCATCACTATTAGCAGAAATAATAGGAATTGTATCATCAGCAAAATTTAAACGAACTTTATTTAATTTTTCAATACTTCTACCAGCTATTGCCCATTTAAGACTTTTATTTTTGTAGTTGTTATAGATATATTCAACAACTAAGGAACCTGTAAATCCTGTAGCCCCCCAAATTATAACATCAAATTCTCTATTGCTTATCATAATCACAAGTTTATTTGAACAAGGTACTAAATATAAAATGATGGATTGAAAAAATTATTCTACTTTTTGTCCTCTGTTGGGTTTAAGTCTTTGTTTGAAAAAATCCAAATCTTTAACATCTATTGTAACAAAAACTATTGAATGATGATCACTAAATTTTTCTAAAAAAGTTTTGTATTCGATCATTTTTTCTATTAAAAGAAATTCTTTAAGGTGAGAATTAAAATGATGAGCCGTTTTATTTGAAACAGGACCTTTAAAATCCCAAATTAACTTAATTAAATTCATAAATATAAATTCGAAATTTATGATATAAAAATGTTATATTTATAACAAAATACTTAATTATTGTTATAAAATGAAAGATATAGTAGTTTTAGGTTTAGGTAAAGTTGGAACTCTAGTAGGTGTTCTACTAAGTAAAAAATTCAATGTTACTGGAATTGATAAGAAAAAACCACACTATGATTTCGAGCTACCATTCAGGGTTTTGGAGTGTGATGTTAAAAACGAAAATGATCTTGAAAAAATATTCAAAAAAAATGACACAATAGTTTCAGCATTACCTTATTTTTTAAACAAAAAAATAGCAAAAATTTGCAGTGATTTAAATATGAATTATTTTGATCTTACTGAGGATATAGAAACAACAAATTACATAAAAGAACTTAGTAAAAACTCCAATAAAGTCATGGCTCCTCAGTGTGGTCTTGCTCCGGGATTAATTGGAATCATTGGAAACAATCTGGCTTGTGAATTTGACAAGTTAAGAGATATAGAGCTAAGAGTTGGTGCACTTCCAAGATATCCTAATGGACAGTTAGCATACTCATTTACATGGTCGCCTGAGGGAGTTATCAATGAATATATAAATGATGCACAAGTAATTCAAAATGGTGTAAAGAAAATGGTTCCTTCATTAGATGGATTTGAGTATATAAATATTGAAGGGCAAGAATTTGAAGCTTTTGCAACATCTGGTGGTTTAGGAACAATGTGTGATACTTACGAAGGTAAAGTTGATACATTGAATTACAAAACAATCAGATATCCAGGTCATGGAAAACTGATGAGATTTTTGATGTATGAACTTATCTTAAAAAATGATAAAATTCAGTTAGAAAAAATACTTAGCAATGCAAAACCACCAGTAAAAGAAGATGTGGTATATGTTTATGCTGTAGTTGAAGGATGGAAAAAAGATAAGATTTCTAGAAGCGAATATTTTAAAGCATTTTATCCAATTGATATTGATGGTCAAACATGGAGGGCAATTTCTTGGACTACAGCGGCATCACTTGTGTCGGTTATAGAAATGATACACGAAGGTTTATTAGAAAAAGAGGGCTTTATAAAACAAGAGGAAATTCCGTTTGATAAATTCTTAAAAACAGAAGCAGGAAAATTATTTTTAGATTAACTTTAAGTAATGAAGTTTCAAAATAAAAATACTATTAAAATTGTTCTTGAATCTCTTTTTTCTACATATTCTGAAAGAGTTCCTGATGTAAAGAAAATCACCAATGCGATGGTGTTAAAAAAAATTGTTTCTGATCAATCTGAAATTATTAATGATCATATTGCATTTAGAACAATGGGCGTTGAAAATTTAGGTATTAAATCTTTTGAAAAAATTTTTCTTCATCATGGCTATAAAAAAAAAGATTATTACTTTTTTAAAGAAAAGAAATTAAATGCATTCTGGTATTCTCACCCTGGCAAAAACATGCCAAGAATTTTTATTAGTGAATTAATAGTTGACGATCTTTCACAAGATTCTCAAAAAATTATAAGGAGTTATACAAATCAAGTAAAAAAAGATCCTGTAGATCAAATTAACCTTGATGATGCGAAAGAGATAATAAATTTTCTAAGTAACCCCCTTTGGAGTTTACCAACACTTAGTGATTATAATCAACTTTTGAAAGAGACTGAGTATGGATCATGGGTCGTATACAATAGATATTATTTAAATCACTACACAATAAGTGTTCATGAACTTAAAGAAAATTATAACTCTCTAGAAAAGTTTAATAATTTTCTTATTAGCATAGGTATTAAACTGAACGATTCAGGCGGAATCATAAAAAAAAGTAAAGATGGACTACTTTTACAAAGCAGTTCAGTAGCTAACAAAATAACTGCAAATTTTGAGGAAGGAAAATCATTAATTTCTGGAAGCTATGTTGAGTTTGCAGAGAGAAAAGTTCTACCAAAATTCAAACACCTAAAAAAAATAAAATCTATACACAGAAGAGAAGGTTTTGAAACATCAAATGCAGATAAAATATTTGAAAGCACTTATCAAAAACAAGTAAATAAGTAATTAATAATTATTAAATTTTGCTACTCTGTCTAAATGATAATTTGAATCACCAAAAATTCTTTGTGCAACTCTTGTTTTTTTAAGAAAAAATCCAATATCAGCATCATCAGTTACACCAATTCCTCCATGCATTTGCACTGCCTCATTAGTTACTAACTTGGCTGTTAAACCTAGTTTTGATTTTGCTAGGCTAGCAAGCTCAGGTAAATTTTTAGAGTCTGAATCAACCGATTGAAGAGCTTTTAAAACAATTGATTTGCACAACTCTATTTCCCCAAACATTATTGCAGACCTATGTTGTAAGGCTTGAAAGGATCCTATTTTAACTCCAAATTGTTCTCTTTCCTTTAAATATTGCATCGTCATCTCAAAAGCTTGTTGGATATTTCCCAACATTTCGGCAGCTAATCCAACACAAGCAATATCAAAGGTCTTTTCTAAAATTTTTTGACCATCCTCCTCAGTTGATAAAAAGTGATCTTTTGATAGCTCCACATTATTAAATGAAATATCAGAATAAATTTTAGAGTCCATGTGCACTTTATTGTCAAAGGTGATTCCTTTTGATTTGGATTCTACAATAATTAAATTTAAAATTCCAGTGTATTCAGAATTTGCTGAAACGATCAAATAGTCAGAAATTGATCCATCAATTACAAACCTCTTTTTACCATTTAAAATAAATTTTTCTTTATTTTTTGAAACGATTGATAAATCAACATTTCGGTTATGGTGAGAACTTTCCTCGTGAGCTAGTGTACAAAGCTTATTTCCGCTCATTATCTCATCAAAAAGTTTACTTTTTAAAACTTCATTTTTGGATAAAGAAATTAATGTTGTTGAAACTAAAACAGTTGAAATCATTGGAGAAACAGTTAGCTTTCTTCCTGTCTCTTCAAGAACTTGTCCCAAACCAACATAACCAAAATTCAGACCATTATATTTCTCTGGAATTGTTAATGCTGTCCACCCCATTTCAACCATTTCTTTCCATAAATTAGAATCAAACTGATTATAATTTTCATCTCTTAATTTTCTCATTAGAGATATTGGAGATTTTAAATCCAATAATTCTTTTGCTGAGGATTTGAGCATATTTTGCTCTTCATTTATTACTAATGACATAAACTTTATTTTGATGGGAGTCCAAGGACTCTTTTTGCTATTATGTTTAATTGAACTTCATGTGTACCTCCTTCAATGGAATGCCCTTTAGAACGACAGAAGTATCTTGCGTATACTCCGTTATTTGATTCTTCACTAGTCCATTCAGTTGAATTAAATCCATTAACTTCTAATCTTAATTCCTCTTTTTGCATTGCTAGTTCAGTCCCGTAATATTTAAAAAATGACGATACTGCACCAGAATTATTTCCTGCCTTTTGCTCGTCTAGTGCCCTTTGAATAGTTAACTCAAATATCTTTTCATTCATCTCAAGATTAGCAATCTTTGATCTAATAGAATCGTTTGATAACAATCCGTTTGTTATTCCAATTGATTCAATTGCTACTTCACTCAATGCCATTTTCTTTTCTGTTTCTCCAATACCACCAATCATTTGTCGCTCATGAGTCAATAAATACTTAGCAATGGTCCAACCATCATTTAAAGTACCAACCAAATTCTTTTTTGGAACTTTAACAGAATCAAAAAATGTTTCTGTAAAAGGAGATTTACCACTTATTAATTTAATAGGTCTTGTTGAAATTCCCTCGGAGCTCATATCGATTAACAAAAAACTAATTCCTGTATGTTTAGATTCAGAACTAGTTCTTACTAAACAAAATATAAAATCTCCTTTATCTCCATATGATGTCCAAACTTTAGATCCTGTTACTAAAAAGTGATCACCCTTATCTTCAGCTTTTGTCTGAAGATTGGCTAAATCACTTCCCGCATTTGGTTCACTGTAACCTTGGACCCATCTGATTTCACCTCTGCATATTTGATTTAGATAATATATTTTTTGATCTTCAGTTGCAAACTTTAAAAGCGCAGGACCGAGCATTGAAATACCAAAATTAATATGGGGTTTTCTGCAGCCTAATCTTTGCATCTCTTGATTCAAAATATTGTTTTGAACAGAGCTAAGTCCTCCTCCACCATATTTAGTTTCCCAGTAAGGAACAATCCATTTTTTTTCAAGCATTCTTTCAAACCAAACTTTCTGGTCTTCAGAGTTAAATTTTCCTTTTCTTCCTCCCCAATATAATTGCTTAGCATCAGTGACAGGTCCTCGCATAGACATTGGACAATTTTCCTCTAACCATTTTCTAGTTTCTAATCTAAAATCAGTTAAATCAACTTTAAGTTGTGTTTCCATATTGTATTATTTTCCTTTAAAATCAGCTTTTCTTTTTTCCAAAAAAGCAGAGACTCCCTCTTTTAAATCTTCACTATGAAATGCTGCAACTTGTTCTTTTGCCTCAAACTCAATAGTGTCTAATAAATCATTATTCATGGAAAAAATCATGTCTTGCTTCGTTATACCTAATCCGATTGTTGGTTTTTTTGATAAATCTTGGGCCCAATTTTTAGCTACATTTAAAATTTCATTTGTTTCAACAAGTTTGTTTGTCAAACCTAGTTTTAAACATTCCTCACCCATCACTCTTTTACCTCTTGTAGCAATTTCTAGAGCCTTGCTGTAACCCACTTGTCTTGAAAGCAACCAACTTGCACCTCCGTCAGGTCCTAAACCAATATTGATAAAAGCATAAAGTAGTGCACTTTCTTTACTCATAACTCTAAAATCACAAGCTAAAGCAAAAGCTGCACCTACACCAGCAGCAGTTCCATTAATAGCACCTATAATTGGTTTTCTTAGACTTAAAAAATTATTTAAAATTGGTTTATAGTTATCAATTATATAATCTCTAGAATCTTCAGCAGATAAGGTTCCTATAGTTGTTAAATCTGCTCCAGCGCAAAATCCTTTTCCATTTCCTGTCAAGACTACTGCTCTTATTTTATCATTATTTTTAACGACAGAAAAGGCATGGTTTATTCCCTCAATTAAATCATGGTTTACTGCATTGTATCTCTCTGGTCTGTTGAAAGTTATAATTGCAGTACTTTCAATAATTTCTACTAAAACAGATTTATTCTCCATAACTATTATTTATTCATATGCTATCGCTAAGGTCTCAGCAACACATACAGGTTTTTCTTGTCCCTTTAATTCCACTGTGATTCCAAGTTTGTATTTTGCACTACCCTCTTTTTTTTCACATTCAATCAAAGATACTCTTCCTCTAACAAAACCTCCAGAGGGAGTTGCACTTGTAAATCTAACTCTATCAACTCCATAATTTACTCCCATCTTTACATTTTCTATAGTTAGAGTATCATAAGAAAATCTGGAGGCTAATGATAAAATCATAAAACCATGAGCTATTGTTGTTTTGTATGGAGAATACTTTTTAGATTTTTCTTTATCAATATGAATCCACTGTTCATCTTCTGTGATTTTTGCAAAAACATTTATATTGTCCTGTGTTACTTCAATCCATTTTGAAATCCCTAGTTCTTTACCAACCAGTTTATTTAATTCATCTAGATTTTTAACTTTTGTACTGTAAGCATTATTATTGTCCATAATTTTGTTTTTAAAATTTACATTGGCATTGCGCCACCATTTGCATGTAGAGTTATTCCGCTAACAAATCCGGATTCTTTGGATGCTAAAAACAAATAAGCGTGTCCCATATCTTCAGCTGTTCCTATTCTACCCACAGGAATCATTTTTATTCCAGCATTTATCACTTCCTCAGGCATACTATCTGTCATTGCAGATTGAATAAAACCAGGTGCAACAGCATTCGCAGTAATTCCAAACCTTCCAACTTCTTTACATAAAGCTCGTGTAAAACCAGAAATCCCTGCTTTAGTAGCACAATAATTGGTTTGTCCAAAGGCACCAGCTGTACCATTAATTGAAGAGGCTGAAACAATTCTACCATATCCATTTTCTTTCATGTGAGGAATAACTGCCCTAGTTACAACATATAGAGATTTCAGATTTACATTAATAACTGAATCCCATTCTTCCTCTGACATTTTTAAGAAAGATCTATCTCTTATAATTCCAGCATTATTAATTAAAATTTCGATTTTACCATGTTTTTCAATAATTTCCTCAATTGCATTATCTACAGAATTTTGATCTGTTACATCTACTTCCTGAAAGAATATTTTTCCACCATTTTGTGTTATTTCGTTTACTGTTTCGGTTCCATCTAAAACATCCCACAATGCAACTGTTGCTCCTTCTCTGCAAAAAACTTCACAAATTCCCTTACCAATACCACGAGTACCACCAGTAACGATCGCAACTTGACCTTCTAATCTTTTCATATTTATGTATTATTTAATTAAACTTTATTATGTATTTGATTTAAATCACTTCAAATAAACCTGCAGCTCCCATGCCACCACCAACACACATTGTTGAAACTACGTATTTTGCTCCTCTTCTTTTTCCTTCAATAAGGGCATGACCAACCATTCTAGATCCACTCATTCCATATGGATGTCCTATTGAAATAGAACCACCATTAACATTTAATATATCATTTGGAATTCCAAGCACATCTCTACAATAAATCACCTGAACAGCAAATGCTTCATTAAGTTCCCAAAGTCCAATATCACTCATTTTTAGACCATTTTGTTTTAAGAGTTTTGGAACAGCATAAATTGGTCCAATACCCATTTCGTCTGGTTCACACCCAGCTACTGCAATTCCTCTGTAAATTCCAAGTGGAGTTACATTATGCTTTGCTACAACACTTGATTCCATTAATACACAAGCAGATGCACCGTCAGAAAGCTGACTTGCGTTTCCAGCTGTAATTGATCCTCCTTCAATCACTGGCTTAAGTAAACTCAAGCCCTCAATTGTTGTAGTTGGTCTGTTACACTCGTCTTTAGAGGAAGTCTTTTCAACAAATGAAATTTCCTTAGTTTCCTTGTCCATAACCCCCATAGTTGTAGTAACGGAAATAATTTCATCATCAAATTTTCCTTCTTTTTGTCCTTTTGCAGTTCTTAATTGGCTCTGAAGAGAATACTCATCCTGAGCTTCTCTTGAAATGTTATATCTATTGGCTACAACTTCAGCAGTTTTAAGCATCGGCATGTATATATGTTTATGCTTGGCTATTAATTTTTTATCAACCCATCTATCCAGATTCATTTTTTCAGTTTGTACCAAACTTATTGAGTCTAATCCACCTCCAACGACAACATCCATTCCATCACTTATAATTTGTTTTGCAGCAGTTGCAATAGCCATCATTCCAGATGAACACTGTCTATCTAATGTCATTCCACTGACAGTAACTGGAAGTCCAGCTGTTAAAGCAGCATTTCTTGCAACATTACAATGTGTAGTTCCTTGTTGTAAAGCTGCTCCCATAATAACATCATCAACTTTTTCTGGATCAACTCCTGATCTTTTAACTGCTTCTTGAATTGCCCAACCTGCCATGGTTGGAGCTGTAGTATTGTTAAATGTTCCTCTGTATGATTTTGTCAAAGGAGTTCTTGCTGTTGAAACAATTACCGCATCTCTCATATTTATACTTTTAATATTAGTTTACCTTTTTTATCTCCGTTAAATAATTTTTTAAAAACATCATAAAAATTTTCTATACCTTCATAAATATCCTCTTTTGATTTTAAATTTCCATCTAAAATCCATTGAGTCATTTCTTTGGTTGCAGTTGGATAATTTTTAGCATAATCAAAAACAACCATTCCTTTCATTGATGCTCTATTAACTAACAAAGATAAATAGTTATTAGGTCCTTTAGCTGACATTTCATTGTATTGAGAAATAGCTCCACACACTACAATTCTAGCACCCATTCTCAAGAAGACTAGGGCAGCGTCTAAAATTTCTCCCCCAACATTATCAAAATAAACATCAATACCGTCAGGACACTCTCTTTTTATTCCTCTTTTTACACTTTCATTTTTATAGTCAACACAGCCATCAAAACCAAGTTCATCAATAACATAATTACACTTATCCTTACCACCTGCAATACCAACAACCTTGCATCCTTTAATTTTTGCAATTTGTCCTACTATGCTTCCAACTGCACCTGCAGCAGCTGAAACTAGTACAGTGTCACCTTCTTTTATTTTACCGACTTCAAGAATACCAAAATATGCTGTCATCCCTGGCATACCCAAGGTTCCAATAAAAGTTGGTAGAGGAATTTTAGTACTAGGTACCTTAAAATATCCCTTTCCATTAGTAATTGAATATTCTTGAACACCACCCCATCCCGAAAGAATGTCACCTTTATTAAAATTTGGATTGTTTGATTCTATAACTTCTCCAATTGTTCCTGCTCTCATGACTTCACCTATTTGAACTGGAGGAATGTATGATCTTGTTTCATTTAACCATCCTCTCATAGCTGGGTCAAGAGAAACGTATAAATTTTTCAAAAGAACTTCACCATCACTAATTTCCCTTACATTTTCAGTTTCGTGAACCCATGTATCTTTGGAGGGAAAACCTGAGGGTCGAGATGATAGTTTAACAACTTTATTTTCTAGCATTATGTTTTGTGTTTTGTAATTGAAAATTAAAAATATACATATTAGTATATAAATACTAAAATATAAAAAAATACTATGCAAGCATAGTAAACTTAAAAATAATATTAGTTATTTCCAGTTAGGATTTCTTTTTTCTTTAAAAGCAGAAACGCCTTCTTTTGCATCATCAGAATTTAAAACTAATTCTAACATTTTTAGAAGATATTCATGATTTGATTCACTTGAACTTATTTTATCAAAAGCTTCAAGGCCATATTGAATTGCCTTTGGAGAATTATCAGTTACTTCCATGAGCCAATTATTTACGATTAAATCAATATTTTCTTTAGAACATATCTTTGATACTAAACCTAATGAGTGGGCCATTTCAGACTTTAAATTATAACCTCTAACACACCAATCAATAACATTTCTTGCAGGCATAATTTTAGAAAGAGACTCCATAACTTGCATTGGAAAAATTCCTCTTTTTACTTCAGGAAGACCAAATTTTAAATCATCTAAAGAAATAACATAATTACATCCTGCAACTAATAATAATCCACCTGCATAAACATCACCCTCTAGTTGGCAAATTTTTGGCTTATAAAGTTTATTGAATATTTCAGCGATTAAAATTTTTGAGTTTGGCTGTGGAACAGTTGAAATATTATTTTCTAAATCTCCAGAAACTGCTTTCAAATCTAATCCTGAGCAAAAAACATCTCCATTTGCTTTTAAAAGTAATGCTCTTACATTATCGTTATAAGATGCATACTGAAAAACAAATGCTATTTCATTAATCATCTGAGGATGAAGTGCGTTTTTTTTATTTGCTCGATCTAAAAATACAGTAAGTACATGATTTTTTTCATTCCATTGAATGAAATGAAATTTTAATGTATTTATTTTTTTTATATCCTCTAATTTAAAATAACCCATATCAAATTACATTCTAAATATCCCAAAAGAGTCTGATCCCTTGATTTCAGTACTATAAACTGTTGCTAAAGCTAATGACAAATATTTTCTAGTTTCTGTTGGGTCGATAACTCCATCATCCCAAACTTCAGATGTTGTATGCCAAACACTAGCTCTTTTGTCGGCATCTTCAGCTAAAGCTTTTTTTTCTTTTTTTAATTTACTTTCATCTATTGCCCTGTTTGATGATGCTGCAGCATTTCTTTTAATTATTTCCATTACACCAGAAAGCTGGTCTGCTCCCATGACACCTGATTTTACATTTGGGTATGAAAATAAAAACCTTGGGTCAAATGATCTACCACACATTGCATAATTTCCAGCTCCATAAGAATTTCCAACTTGTAAACTAATATGAGGAACTGTACTTCCAGAAACTGCATGAATTAGCTGAGCTCCAGAATTAATCATACCGTTTTGCTCATATCTTTTTCCAACCATAAATCCTGTAGTATTATGAACAAAAAGTAACGGTGTATGGGATTTATTTGCTAATTGAATAAAATGAGTTGCCTTTCGGGCAGACTCAATAAAGATTACTCCATTATTAGCTATTATACCCACAGGATATCCATTTATTTTAGTCCAACAACAAAACATTGTTCTCCCATAATTCTCTTTAAACTCGACAAACTCAGAACTATCAACAAACCTTTTTACAAGATCTCTAACATCAAAAGGTTTTTTCAAATTTGAGGGAATAATACCTAATATTTCTTTTGCATCAAATTTTGGTGGAACAGAATCTTTTGTAAAGAGATTTTCTGTTGGTTTTTTTATTTTTTTTATTAATTTTTTTGTTATTGCTAAAGCTTCTTTTTCATCTTTTGCTAAAAAATCTGAGACCCCAGAGATACTACTATGCATTTGTGCTCCACCAAGCTCTTCATCGTTAGAATCTTCATTAGTGGCCATTTTAACTAATGGTGGACCAGCTAAAAAGACTTTAGCAGCATTTTTTTGAAAAATAGAATAGTCTGACATCCCCGGAACATATGCTCCACCTGCTGTTGCACTTCCAAAAACTACGGAAATTGTTGGGATACCCTCTTTTGATCTTCTTGACATTTCCATAAAAAATTTACCATAATTATTAAAAACTCTATCTTGATCTGGTAAATTTGCTCCACCGCTTTCTACTAAATTTATAGTCAACAATTTATTTTCTTTTGCAATTTGTGAAAGTCTTAAATTTTTTAGGCTAGTGGCATAATCAACTGCTCCAGCTTTTCTTGTAGCTACGTTTGCATTAATTAGACAGAGAACATTTGATATATATCCAAGAACTACTACTGTAGTCCCCCCCGCACCAAAACCTTTCTCGTGCTTTAAGCCAGCCAATGGCATTAGTTCAATATGAGGCTTTCTTTTATCAAGTAATAAATCTATTTTTTCCCGAGCAAGTAATTTGTTTCTACTTCGAGCTCTTTTAATTTGAGAGTCTGTCCCCTCTTGTTTAGACAACTTATAGTATGACTGAAGCTCTTTTAATAATTTTTTCATTGAAATCTCGTTTTCAATAAAATTTGAACTTAAAACGTCAACACTAGGTTTTCTAACTTTCATCTCGAATTTTTCTATATTCTAACATAAGTAAATTTAATGAAAATTATATACCTTTTAAATTGTATACTTAATAGATTATTACTTTAAATAATATAAAATCAAAAAATTTAATTTTAAAACATCATATATTTAATTATAAATATGTTTTAAAAAAAAACCTTATTTTCAATAAATTAATACAACAAAACAAAAATAATATGAACAACGAATTATTTGATTTTCCTTTTTACAGATGGGAAAAAGAACTCTCTGACAAGCCTTTTTTAAAGCAACCTTTTGGAGATTTATGGGAAAGTTACACTTGGAATGAGGTAGGATTAATGGCTAGAAAACTATCCAATGGTTTAAAAAGCTTAGGTCTTGAAAAAAATAGTCATATTGGTCTTGTTTCAAAAAACTGTAGAGAATGGATTATAGCTGATCTGGCAATTTCCATGGCAGGATATATTTCAGTCCCTTTTTTTCCAACTCTTAATTCAAAAGAAATAAATAATCTTTTAACTTTTGGTGATGTAAAAGCTCTTTTTGTAGGTAAACTTGAAAATTGGGAGGAAATGAAAAAAGGAGTTGATTTAGAAATGCCAATTATTGCTTTTCCGAATTATAAAAATCATTCAGTAGTTGACACTGGTCATCAGTGGTATGATTTCATAAATAAGTTTGAGCCTCAAACTGAAGACTTTAAACCAAAACTAAAAGACATTTGGACTATTATTTTTACATCTGGTACAACTGGAGACCCAAAAGGAGTTGTATTAACTTACGAAACACTTTTTAATACCAAAAGAATTACTGAAGACGGCAACCCATTAAAAGTTGATTTAAAAGGAAACAATAGCTTTATTTCTTATATGCCACTTAATCATATTTTTGAAAGAGTAGTTATAGAACATGTAGCTTTTAGGTATGGTGGAACAATTTCATTTGTTGAGTCTCTGGAAACATTTGCACAAAATCTTAATGATATTCAGCCAACAGCATTTCAAGGAGTTCCAAGAATTTATGCAAAATTTCAAGAAAAGATTCTCATGAAAATGCCTCAAGAAAAGCTTGATAAATTATTAAAAATTCCTGTTATTTCTTGGCTAATAAAAACAAAATTAAAAAAAGCTCTTGGTATGTCTAAAGCTAAGGCACTTGTAACTGGAGCAGCTGCAATGCCTCTAGAGCTTTTAAATTGGTACAAAAAAATAGGGATTTACATAACCAATGGGTATGGGATGACTGAAAATTGTGCTACATGTACAAATCTAAACCCATATCAACCACTCGGTGTAGGATCTGTCGGAAAGCCAACACCAGGTGTAGATTTAAAAATTAGTGAACAAGGAGAAATCTTAATGAGAGGACCATTTATTTTAACTTGTTATTATAAAAATGAAGAAGTTACCAATGAAACAATAAAAGATGGGTGGCTTCATACTGGTGATAAAGGTTATATAGATGACGATGGATTTTTATATATAACAGGTAGAATTAAAGATATGTTTAAAACTTCAAAAGGAAAATACATTGAACCTGGTGTGTTAGAGGCTTATTTTGGAGATGTAACTGAATTTACCCAAATATGTGTGGTTGGTTTAGGATGTGACCAGCCTTTATTATTAGCAGTTCCCTCTGAATCTGCTTTGAAAGATAAAGATTCAACAAACTCTAAAATTTCTAAAATTTTAGAAAAAGTAAACAGTAGTCTAGACAACTATAAAAGGATGTCTAAAGTTGTTTTTGTTAAAGAAGATTGGCTTCCAGAAAACGGAATGACAACTCCCACTCTTAAAATTAAAAGATCAAAAATTGATGAAAAATTTTCTAATCAGTATAATAACTGGTTAAAAATTAAGGAGGATGTCGTTTGGGAATAAAACATGGTAATTTTTATATTAATTATCAATCGTTTTTTTCACTGGTTTATATCTCAAATATTTTTCTGTTTTTCTTTAAAATTTAACCAAAAAATAATTTCACAATCTATTTAACAGATTATTGATAACATAATTTTAAGTGTTATATTTTATTAATTTAATTAAACAAAATACCTCTTTTTATGTATTTAGTATTTTTTTACTATTTTTAGTATGATATTGATATTTAAAAAAAACAACAACATTAATATCTAAGATTATTTAAAATTAATCTTACAACAAAATTTAATTAAACCAAAACAAAACAATTATGAAATTCAAATTTTATTTATCAAGTTTAATTTTTTTGCTTGCATCATTTATGATGATTAATGCACAAACTAATGCAGTAAAAGGAAAAATTACTGATGGAGTTGACCCGCTCTATGGTGTGAACGTTATTATTCAAGGAACGACAAATGGAGTTGCAACTGATGATAACGGGAATTTTGCTTTATCATCTGATCAAGATCTTCCTTGGACACTTGAGATTAGTTCACTTGGGTTTGAAAGCCAAACAGTTTTAGTAAACTCATTCAATCAAGTTATTTCTGTTTCACTAGGTACTGGAGAATCTTTGGATGAAGTGATAGTATCTGGATCAAGAAAACCAGAAAAAGCTATTAACGCAGCCTCTTCAATACAAACAATTGGAGCAAAAGAAGTTGAAAGAAAATCTTCATTTAATTCTTTAAAATTATTGGATGATTTAGTTGGTGTTCAAATTGATCAACATGGTGCTAGTAGAACGAGTATAGCTTTAAGAGATAATGTAGATCTTTTTACAACTTCTACGCTGGTAATGTTAGACTACAGAGCACTTAATCAAACTGGAATTGATTTCTTTGATGCAGATGCAAGTAACTTAAGTAATCTTGATATTGAAAAAGTGGAAGTTGTGTTGGGACCTGCCTCTGCTCTGTATGGACCAGGTGTCGGAGCTGGTGTAGTTCACTATCTAAGTAAAGATCCATTTAAACACCCTGGAACATCAATTAGTCTCCAATCAGGAGGATTCGAAAAAGCAGGTAGTTTTGACATGAATATGTTTAAGATGAATTTTAGACATGCTGTGAGTAATGATGAAAATACATCAGGATATAAATTTAATTTGAAGTTTGTTGAAAATGAAGACTTCGATTATCCTGCCAGCTCAACATCTCAAATTGTAAATGAGGTTAAAGATGCTAACACTGGAAGGTTATTAAGAACAATTGATGGAATTGTTGATAGAAGTTTTCAAAGAGGAGCTGATGCTACTTATTATTATAGACCATCAAATAATTTTTCTCTAACTACAACCGGAGGAATTTCTGAGATTGGAACGAATATTTTAATTAGCTCAACAGGAGAAACAAGAGCTCAACAAATATCATCTTTTTTTCAAACAAGACTTCAAGCTGGAAATTTGTTTATGCAATACAGCATTTCAGATGTAAAAAATCCTAAAGAAGATGATAAAAGAGGATTCAATTATAGAACTGGATTAAGCTCGGGTGTTGAAAGTAGACAGTCTAATTTTCAACTACAATATGAACTCTCTTTTGATAAAATTAATACCAGTATGTCAGTTGGAGTTGAATCTCAAAATGCTAACTTTGAGTCATACAAACAAACATTTGGGAGATATGAAGATGAAGACAACTATAGAATATATGGAGCTTATTTTTCAACAAAAACTGATATAAGTGATAAACTAAACTTGCAACTAGCTGGAAGATATGACAAATACCCAGCAATGGGAGAAAATTCATTTTCACCAAGAATAGCTTTAGTTTACAAACCTTCTCAAAAACATTCTACAAGATTAACTTACAACAAAGTGTTTATACCTGTAACTGCTTTAAATATGTTTGTTGATTTACCAGTTTCTCAACTTCCAGGAGGAGTTGCGAATGTATGGATATATGGAAATAAAAATGCACAAACATTTTCCAATCCCTCTACAACATGGTTTATACCAGGATTACCATCAAATCCAGGTGTAGGGATGCCTATAGCAACAGCATTTGCAGTTACTACTGCATCAGTTGCTCCTGCTTTAATAGGAACTCCGTTACAAGGATTTATTCCATTTTTAACTGATCAAATGACACTTGCAGGTGTGGCTGGACTTGGTGCCTTTTCTCAAGGAGCTATGGTAACTTCATCAGGACAACCATTTGGACCACTTGAAGGTGGGGATTCTGCAAAATTAGGTAAAGAAAGTCACTATGAATTTGGATACAAAGGAATGTTATCTGATAAAATGACTTTAAATGTAAATGTATACAATACTACTAAAGAAAACTTTGTAGGAATTGAACAATTAAGCCCACTTGTTGCGTTAACAAATTTAGGAACTGATCTTGGAAACACATTACGTCCATTTTTTACAGCAGCTTTAACTCCACAATATGGACCTATTTTTGGAGCTGCCTATGCTGATGCTTTAGCAAATGCCTATGTTGCCGCTGGTAATGGGGTTGCTGCAATGGGACCAATTGGAACAGTTGAAACTGATCAAGCACCAGACAATGGAAAGCCAAACGTAATGCTTGGATACAAAAATTTTGGTAAAGTTAAATACTGGGGATTTGAAGGAGCATTAAAATATAGAGCTAATGAAAATTTAGCTTTATTTGCAAATTACTCTACAGTAACTCAGACTGAATTTAAGGGTGAAGATATTAGTGCAGATCCCAATTCAACAGATAGCTTTCACCTAAACCATTCAAAGGACAGATTAAAATTAGGATTTGCTTATGACAACGATAAATGGAATTACGGAGCTACTTTCAAATATGATGGTGGTTTTGAAGCAAGTTCAGGTGCCTTTTACTCTGGAACTGTTGACAGCAGAAATATAATTGATGCACAATTAGGATACAGACTAACAACAAAAACAAAGTTAGGAATGAATGTTCTTAATTTAATGGATACTCATTATAGCTTATTTCCAAATATGCCTCAGTTAGGAAGACAAGTGATGTTTTCATTAAAACATGACTTTTAAAAAATTAATTTAATTGGTAAAAAAAGAGTAATAGAAATATTGCTCTTTTTTTTTACATTCTAAATACATCTGTACTTAATTTCAAAAAATTGAATATAGATGTATCAATTTCAAATAAATTAAATAGTATATTTATACTAAATCTTAATTAAAATGAATAAACCAAAATTTATAAATGAACTTAGTATACCAGCTGTTGCAGCTCCAATGTTCTTGATTTCAGGACCTGAACTTGTTATAGAATGTTGTAAAAATGGGATTGTTGGAACTTTTCCAGCTTTGAATCAAAGAACATCTGAAGGATTTGAAGAATGGTTAATTCAGATTAAAACTGAACTAGACGAGTTTGAAAAAGAAACTGGGAAAAAAGCGGCTCCATATGGTGTAAATTTGATTGTCCATAATACCAATCCAAGGGTTCAAGCTGACTTGATGCTTTGTGTTAAACACAAAGTTCCAATAATTATAACTTCTCTTGGAGCAGTTAGTCAATTGGTTGATGCCGTTCACTCTTATGGAGGTTTAGTCTTTCATGATGTCATCAAAAAAAGGCATGCTGAAAAAGCAGCAGAGGCAGGAGTTGATGGTTTGATCTTAGTTGCTGCAGGAGCAGGAGGACATGGAGGAACACTAAATCCAATTCCTTTTATTGCAGAGGTTAAAAAGTTTTTTAATAAAACAATACTTCTTTCAGGTTGCATTTCCAATGGTCGTGATATAGCTTCAGCAAAACAAATGGGTGCTGATTTGGCATACATGGGAACTAGATTTATTAATACAAAAGAAAGTAAAGCTGATGATGCATATAAAGAAATGATCATCAATTCAAAAGCTGAGGATATTGTATACACTGCTGCAGTTTCTGGAGTTAGTGCTAATTTTTTAAGACCAAGTCTAGAATCTATGGGAATCACCGAAGAAATGTGGGGGAATTCTAAAAAAATTGATTTTGGGAGTGAGTTGGACGCAGCAAAAGCTGAAGCTAAGGCATGGAAAACAATTTGGTCTGCAGGACAAGGTGTAACAACAATTGAAAACGATCTTTCAGTAAAAGATTTAACTGAATCATTAAAAGAAGAATTTATATCTTCAATTAATGAACAAAAAAATCTATTAGATACCTACAATTGATTTTTGTAAAACTCTCTAAACCAATCTATAGATTCTGGATTTTTTAAAGAATCTTTACTAACAGAATCTTTTTGATCTAAACCAGACAATATCTTTTTAATAGGAACTTCAACTTTTTTACCACTTATTGTGTAAGGAATGTCTGGTGTTTGAAAAATCAAATCTGGAACGTGCCTTGGAGAGTATTTCTGTCTAATTATAGCTTTCAATTCATCCTTTTTAATCAACATGTTGGATTTTACAAACAAAATTAAACTGTTTTTGCCTGTGTTATCTAAATGAATAATTAAACTATCTTCAACGTAACTTAAGTCTTTAATTGCACTGTAAATTTCAGAGGTACCTATTCTAACTCCAGATCTGTTTAGGGTTGAATCAGATCTTCCGTGAACTATAATACCTCCACTTGATGTCTCTGTTACCCAATCTCCATGACTCCATACTTTATTAAATTTAGAGAAATAACTCTTTTTATATTTTTCTTGATTTGTATCGTCCCAAAAACACAACGGCATAGATATAAAAGGTTTTGACAAAACCAATTCACCCATTTTATTTTTAATTTCTTTACCATTATCATCCCACACTTCAATGGATGCCCCAAGCATCTTACACTGAATTTCTCCAGGAATGACTTTATCGTTTGGATTTCCACCAATAAATGCTGTGCAAACATCAGTACCACCACTTAAAGAAATAATGTGTGATTTAGGAAAAATTTTACTAAGTCCAATATTGGTTTCTTTAAATAAAGGAGAACCTGTTGAACCAACAGTTTTAATGAATGAAAAATCATCAGATATAAGTTCTTTTGGAGGAACAGACAATTGGGTTTGATAAAAAACTGCACCATGTCCAAAATGATTGATTTTTGATTTTTTTGCAAATCTCCATAAAACACCACTGTCTGGATAGACTGGTGAACCGTTGTAAATACACAAAGTTGAACCAAGTAAAAGACTACTTAAAGCGTAATTCCACATCATCCAACCTGTTGTAGAATACCAGAAATAAGAATCTGTAGAATCGACATTTTGGTGAATAGCTAAAGCTTTATAATGTTCTAAAATCATTCCTCCTGTTCTATGAACAATTGCTTTAGGTTTACCAGTTGTTCCAGAGGAAAATAATATCCAAATTGGATGATTGAAATCAACCGAAATGAAATTTAAACTATTTTTTTTTGAATCGTTTAAAAAAGTTGATTTTGAACATAAATCTATAGATGACGAGATAGAATCAATAGAATTTTTAAGTTTTGTGACTTTTGACTTAAGACTGTAATTTCTGCCTCCATAAGAATAATCTGAATGATAAAACAAAAATTTTGGTTGGATTTGATTAAACCTATCATATACAGAATCGTATCCAAAATCTGGCGAACAAGAAGACCATACTGCCCCAATTGAATTTGTAGCAAGAAAAGCAGCAACGGTCTCTGGCGTGTTTGAGCAATATCCAACTACCCTATCTCCTACTCCGACCTTATTTTTGACTAGTATATTTTGAAATTCTAAAGTTTTATTTTTTAAAGAATTCCAAGAAATCTCAATGTAAGTTCCACTTTCATCTTGATACTTTATGGCAGGAGAGGTTAATTTATCATTCTTAAAAATATTTTTGGAATAGCTAATTTTTGAATTAGTAAACCAAGAAGAATTAATAAAATTTTCATTGAATTTATAAATTGTCTCTGGTTTTTTTTCAAATTCAATTTCAAAGAAGTTTACTATTGATTCCCAGAAATCAGACATTTCATTAATGCTCCATTTATGAAGTTCCTTGTAAGAATCAAAAACTAAATTATGGTTTAATTTTAAATGGTCTATATATCTATTTAAAATCGTTTTCAAGCCTTAAAAACTAATAACTGATTAAAAAATAAAGAGTTAAAATAAAAAATAAGCTATGAAGAAAGGCTATTTTTAAGTCTCTAGTTTGCTTTGAATAAAATGAAATTACTACAGAAAGTGAAACCAAAAAATGAAACACTCCAAATACAATTAAAAAAGGTTTGTGCAAAACTGTGTTATCAAAATCTAAGACAACTAAAAGGGCAAAAACTGCAATGCTAACAGCAGCAGCACCGTACATTCTTGCTGATGTGATAAGTGAATTACTAGCGCTTTTATAAGCTTGTATTAGCTTTGGATTAATCAATAAAATTGATCCTACAAGCAGCTCTAAAATCCCAGTTACAAGTATAAATATTTTCATAATTATTAAGTTGTTCTCATTTTTAAGTTAATTAAAATCTAATTAGTATTAATTTACTACTTTTATAATTAATGGATCAAGAAACTATAAGCAAATTAATTCCAGTTGCTGCTCTTTTAATTTTAGGAGGACTTGAAGCCATTGGCGGACTGTATTTTCATGATAAACGTTCTAAAAATGACATTACCATAGAACTGGCTTGCTTAACTGTTCTTCCTACATTAATACAACCTGCAATTTTAGCTTTTGTGCTATTTACAATGGACTCTTGGTTTTTTTCTTATGAAGATTTGTTTATTAATTCTCATTTTCTATGGCATGTGTTGGCTTTTCTAATATTAGATGATTTAACTCAATACCTTTGGCATAGATTCTCACACGAAAATCCTTTTATGTGGAAACTCCACAGGCCTCATCATGTGGTTGAAGAAATGGGTGTTTTAGTAACTTACAGAAACGCTTTCATGTATTATGCTTTTATGCCTGGTTTATGGTTTACAGGTATTCTTATTTTTTTAGGAATGACCGAAGTTTATCTTTACTACTTGCCTATTAAGATGACTGTCATAATAGCTGCTCATAGTGAAACAAAATGGGATAGATTTTTATATAAATACAAAGTTCTCCACCCTTTAGCTTGGATTATTGAAAGAACCATTTCAACTCCAAGTACTCATTATGCACATCATGGTTTGACTTCTGAAGATGGAGTTTCAAATCCTAACGGTAATTATGGAAATCTTCTTTTTTTCTGGGACATTTTGTTTGGAACTGCCAAAATCACTAGAAAATATCCAACCAAGTTTGGAGCTTGGAATAAGATGAAAGAACCTTGGTATGTTCAATTAATGTTCCCTATTTTAAGATCCAAAGACTCCAGAAGTGAACTTAGTTCCATAAAAACAAATATGGATTATGATCCTTCTAAGGATTATAAGGACTTTGATAGTTGATTTATGAAAAACTTAAATGATAAAGTTGTAGTCATTACAGGTGCTGGTTCAGGAATTGGGAGATCTTTAGCTTTAAAAATGTACAAACTTGGAGCAAAACTAGCTTTAAACGATCTCAAAAAAAATGCTTTGGATAAAACTTTATCAATGATCGATAATCCTGAAAATATATACACCGAAACCTTTGATGTTTCTGTCAAAAAAGATTTTGATCTATTTGCAAAAAATGTGATCAACCATTTCAAAAAAGTGGATGTATTAATTAACAATGCTGGTATTACTGTAGGAAGTTATTCTGTGTCTGAAACATCAATTGAAAAGTATGAGAAAGTCATAGGTATTAATTTATGGGGAATGATTTACGGAACACTATGTTTTCTTCCAGAGTTAAGAAAACAAACTGAATCAAGTGTAGTAAACATTTCTAGTGTATGGGGATTACTTGGTTCACCCTACCAATCTGCCTACAGTGTTTCTAAGTTTGGGATTAGAGGTTTCAGTGAAGCATTGGCAGCAGAAGAATTTTGCATTAATTCTGGAGTTGTTGTCACAAGTGTTCATCCTGGTGGTGTCAAAACTAATATTGTTAGAAATATAGAGGGTCAAAATCTTAGTGAAAAACAATTAAAAAAATTAGATGCTCATTTTCCAACCACAGCTGATAAAACCGCAAATAAAATAATTGAAGGTATCACTAAAAAGAAAACAAGAATTGTAATAGGTCCTGATGCTAAACTAATGTATAGATTAACCAGGTTTTCTAATAGAATCACCATGAAATTCATAGTCAACTGGGCAAAAAAAATGATGAAAATATAGCAATGAAATCTTTGATAAAATATACATTTTCTTTGCTTGTATTTGTAATATTTATGTCATTGTCATTTATTAATTTTTTTCCTGAAAAACTTTCAAAATCTTTGACAAGTTTCACTATTGAAAGGAATCAAACTAGTTTTTCAATTAATGAAGATGAAATTACAGTATTTACTATCGGAACAGGTTCTCCTTTAAATACCAGTAGAGTTCAATCTGGAACAGCTGTGTTTATAAAAGACAAATTTTTCATCTTTGATGTTGGTGACGGAGTTGTAACAAAAGCAGAAGAAATGAATCTTCCTTTGAATGAGTTAGATGCAGTATTTATAACTCATTTTCACTCTGATCATTACATAGATCTCCCTTATTTAATTAATAGATCTTGGGTTCTTGGAAGAAATAAAGACTTAAATGTTTATGGACCTGAAGGATTGAAAAATATCCTCGATAGCAATTACGACTTTTTAAAACTAGAAAACAAATACCGAGTTGATCATCACGGCTCTGATTTAATGAACACTAAATATGCATATGGTGTATCTAATGAATTTAAAATAGAGGACAATAAAAAAATTATATACGACTCTGACGAAATTAAAATTACTGCCTTCAATGTTGATCATTACCCAATTGAACCATCTGTTGGATATTCTATTGAATACAATAATAAAAAAGTAGTGATAAGCGGAGACACAAAAGCAAATGAATTAGTGTTTAAAATGGCTACAAATGCTGATTTATTAATACACGAGGCAATATTAAATTCTTTATTAAAAAATACAGTTAAAATCCTAGAAAATAAAGAAATGCACAGAAATTCACATATTGTTCATGATATTCAGGATTATCATACCCCACCTAATGAAATTGTTAAATTAGCCAATATAGCCAATGTTAAAAATTTAGTATTACATCATTTAACTCCATCACCTGATAATATTATTATTAATAAACTCTATGAAAAGCAAATCAAAGATTTTAATGGAAAGGTATATTTGGCAAAAGATGGTGACAAATTTATTGTTAAATAAATGAAGAACTTAAGTCAAAATAAAATATTAATTCCTGTAGTTACATTGCTATCAATTTTACTGGGTATTTACATAGCTGTAACAAAAATAAATTCTTCTACACAAAACAGCGAATTATCAATTAAAAATGGTAACTGGACAGTTAATCCAAACATGGATTTAAAAGACAATTATCAAAGAGCTTATATAGCTAGAATTGGAGTTTTTGCTCTTGACGAGAAAGAGGCACTTTATTTTTTGGCTAGCAAAGACTCAGATGGTCAAATTTTAAGTTCAGATTTTGATTATCAAATAATTGGTAAACCACCAAAAGGTAGGTATTGGAGCTACACCTTGTATGGTAAAGATTATTTTTTGGTTAAAAACGATCATAATATTCATGCAATAAATAAAGAAAACTTTGATATAAATAAACCCATTATAATTTCCTCAAAAAGAACAGAAGTTAATTGGCTTCCATCTGGAAATGAAAAAGAATTTCATATTACTCTAAGGATTTATAATCCTGAAAAAGATGTTTACGAAAACTTAGAGTCTATAAAACTTCCTGAAATAAAAAGAATTGAGCTATGAGAAAGTTAATTCTTTATCTTTTATTATCATTTATATTAAGTTATGGATCTTACAGCGTCACTATTTTAATGATTCCGAACATAATTTATAAAGTATTTCATTATAAAATTGTAAATAATCAAAATGTAAAGGATAATGAATTAAAACATTTTGATATACCCAACGACCAATCACGAGATGTTGTCATGCCTAATCCAGATTTTTTATATTCAACAAGTTTTTATGACTTATCTAATGGAGATCTTAATTTAAAAGGTAAAATGCCTGACTCTACATACTGGTCTGTTTCATTTTATAAGCCTAATACTGTTAATTGGTTTGTAAAAAACGACAATGAATTTATTGACAACAACCTTGATATGAAAATTACTCTTTCTAATTCTGACCAAGAAAATAGTATAGTTTCACCTTTAAAAAAAGGATTTATGATCATACGAATATTAGTTGAAAAGAAAGATAGCAAATCAATAGATTATTATAAAGCTCTACAAAAAAGCATAACTTTAAATTAGTTTTTTTTATTAAATTAGTATTTAAATACTAATTTTCATGGATAAATTAAAAAGGCAAATTCAAAAACTAATTGTTAATTTGATGGGGTCTCCCATTAAAATTGACCCTAGTATAAATAACAGAAAGGTCAAAACAATTGCTCCAATACCGAAAGAAGTTTTCTGGGATGCTAGTGTTAAAATTCACAAAACAAAAGCTGGAATTGAATATGTAAAAACTCCGGGGGAATGTTTTTCAGAAATTCCTGGCTATAATTTTAATGAAAATTATTGCGATATAAATGGACTTAAAATGCACTATGTTGATGCTGGTCCAAGCGATGGAAAAATTCTTTTATTACTTCATGGTCAACCGGTTTGGTCATATTTGTACCGCACAATGATTCACGAACTTGTTGCAAAAGGATATAGATGTATTGCGCCAGATTTAATAGGGATGGGAAAGTCAGATAAACCAATTTCAATTAAATATCATGTTTATGACACTCATTGTGATAATGTTTTAAGTTTTATTAAAAAATTGAAACTCAAAAAAATTACTCTTTTTTGTCAGGACTGGGGAAGTTTAATAGGTCTTAGAATTGCTGG